>CAYMRK010000034.1:0-5409 GCA_964392905.1 uncultured Candidatus Saccharibacteria bacterium
TAGTACTTAGCTTCATCAACCCCAACCTCACCACCCTCCAAGAGATCTTCCTAGACCCCAACCCCGAGTCCAGTGAGCAGACCCTAGACAGCCTGGGGATTCCCCTTGGAGTTGGGGGGAGCTGTCCCAAAGGAGGGAAGAAATCGGCTGGTACCCCTAACTATGGTGGGCCGGACTGCGGCGGCTTCTATGCCGGCGGCGCGGCCCCAGTAGGAAACTTTGGAGATCCGGGATGCGAGAGACCACCGGACGAGTTTGCTTTTAGAAACATGGTACGGGCAGAAGTTAGGGCTCAGTTAGAACAACGCCTAGAGGGTCCTCGCGCGTGCGCCAAGAATGTAAATAGGCTGACCAATATCATGGTGGATATTGTGGCTCAGGGAGAGAGCCGCTTGAACCCCAACGCCTTTGCTGTGTGTTCTGCATCAGGCAGGGGAGCATTCGGTCTTTTTCAGATGAATCCGGTGAGTCCAATCAATCCAAACAGGCGCAACGATGTCCCAGATGATCGAGGCGATGTGCCTTGGCGAGAGCAGGTAAAAGCAGCGATCACAAAGTTGGTACAGCCGGGTGGCGAGGAATACTGGGCACAATGGCCAGCCGGTACAGTTAAACTGCAACCCTGTACAGGAGATAACGAATTTTCATAGACTAAGAGTAAACACCAATCACTTGGATGAAGAAAGGATATCTCATACTAACAATTGCGCTCACGCTCCTGCTCGTTGGCGTGACCATATACTTTGGCGTAAGAGTCGCGCGGGAAAAAGCAGAGGCAGAACGAGTAGAGGCACTAATTGAAGCTCAAGAGGTGGGTGCTCTAAGTAGCGAGGCTGTGAGGGTGAAGCAAGAACTGATTGCTCCCTTGGGAGGACAGGCCGGCACTCTGCTGGAAGCCGAGTCGATGAAAATTGGATATCTCCCTCCTCCCGATGAGATGATCTTAGTTCTCATCAGTGGCACGTCGGTTGAAGAGGCGGAAGAGGAGGCTATAAGCTGGCTTCTAAGCAGGGGGTTTAGAAGACCAGATCTATGCAATCTCCCTGTCGTCTTTTCCGTCACCAACCCTAATGCCCAAGCCTCTAAGGAGTACAAGCTGGAGTCCAACTATCTCCCCGAATATTGCCTTGAATAGAGCCATTAACACCCTATTGACTTGGTTTGGGTAACTGCTTAATATGAAGGTAAGAATGATATTGATGCAGGGACATAAAAGCGGCTCGTAGCTCACGTCTTTTTCCGTGTATGAAAGAGAGCCGCTCACAAGCGGTTTTTTTTGTCCCCTGGATAGCACCGATTGGAGCTTGAAAGAAGAATACCCACTAAAACTTCACACCTGACATGCGGTTTAGAGTGTGAGGAAGTACCTAAATGTACTGCAAAGCGTTTAGGTTAATACGATTTTGGACGCTTAAGCGGCCAATTTCTCCAAAGCCTCTTTTTACAAAGAGGCCCGTAAGGGCGCACGGTGAATGCCTAGGCATAAAGTAGCGATGAAGGACGCGGCGTAGCGGCGATACGCCTCGGGGAGGTGCGTAGCAACCTTTGATCCGGGGATGTCCGAATAGGGAAACCTGTCAGAGCGAACCTCTGTCACTTCCGCACATAAGTGGCGGTAAGAGCGTACCCAGCGAAGTAAAACATTTCAGTAGCTGGAGGAACAGAAAGAGAAATCTATTCCCCAAGTAGCGGCGAGCGAAAAGGGATGAGCCCAAACCAGAGACCTTATTAAGTTTGAGGTATCCGGCGTTGTAAGATGAGAACTTCTTTGTTTTTGAGTGATGCTCCCAACTTAGGGTCATCATTCAGAAACGGAGGGAGAGTTACAAATTCATTTGCTAGCAGAATCTTCCTGGAAAGGAGAACCGTAGGAGGTGATAGTCCTGTAAGCGAAAGCGAATGAACTCTCTGTTTTCAATCTTGAGTACCCCAAGACACGAAAGTATTGGGGGAAGCATCCCGTACTACCGGGAAAGGCTAAATATACTTTATGACCGATAGTGAACAAGTACCGTGAGGGAAAGGTGAAAAGTAGTCCGGAGAGGACGGTGAAATAGACCTGAAACCGTGTGCTTACAAAGAGTCGGAGCCCGAAGGCTCTCGCAAGAGAGTTTGGGTGACGGCGTGCTTTTTGCAGAACGACCCAACGAGTCTATGTGTGCTGCAAGCTTAAGCCGATTATCGGTGAAGGCGAAGCGAAAGCGAGTGTTAACAGCGCGTCCCAGTAGCACGTATAGGACCCGAAGCCAGACGATCTTACCTTGGCCAGGGTGAAAGTTGCCGAAGGGCAACTGGAGGCCCGCACCAGTTTGTGACGCAAAGCATTTGGATGAGCTGAGGTACGCAGTGAAAAGCTAATCGAGTCTGGTAATAGCTGGTTCTCTCCGAAACAGTTTTAGGACTGGCGTCGTGATGTTTCTTCTCGGGGGTAGAGCACTGGATGGTTCATGCCGGGCGCAAGCCTAGTGAGCCAATCAAACTCCGAATACCGGGAAGCGTAGTCCGGCAGTTAGACTGCGGGGGATAAGCTCCGTGGTCGAAAGGGAAACAGCCCAGATCGTCATCTAAGGTCCCTAAATATTTGCTAAGTGTTAAAGGTTGTGAATTGCCAGTGACAGGTAGGAGGTTGGCTTAGAGGTAGCCATCCTTTAAAGAAAGTGTAACAACTCACTGCTCGATGGCAGTTTGCGCCGAAGATTTATGGGGCTCAAGCAAGTTACCGAAGATACGAATTTCCTGGATCATTCCAGGGAGTGGTAGGAGAGCATTCCTAGCCGCGCCGAAGTAGGAGCCGTGAGGCCCTGTGGAGCGCTGGGAAGAGAGAATGTTGGGATGAGTAACCGCAAAGTAGGTGAGAAACCTACTCCCCGAAAGTCCAAGGTTTCCGTGGCAATGGCAATCATCCACGGGTTAGGCGGGCCTAAGGCGATGGCGAAAGCCGCAGTCGATGGACAGCTGGTCAACATTCCAGCCCATCAGTATGGTCCGATGGAGTGACGGAGCACATAAAGCACAGTGGATTATTGGTTTTCCATCGCTTGATCCAAGAGTTGTATCTTAGGTAAATCCGGGATACACCAGACTCGGGATCCGGCGTAAGGTTTGGTTTTTGCCAGGCCGATTGTGCCGAAGAGGCTTCCCAGAAAAACTTCTAAGGTTAATCATATTGATTCCGTACCGCAAAACCGACACAGGTGGACAGGGCGAGTAGCCCAAGGGGAACGAGTGATTCTTCGCTAAGGAACTCGGCAAAAAAGCGACCGTAACTTTGGGATAAGGTCTGCCCTTCGCAAGAAGGGCCGCAGCGAAAGTATCTCTGGCGACTGTTTAACAAAAACACAGCTCCCTGCGAACTCGTAAGAGGATGTATAGGGGGTGACGCCTGACCGATGCGAGAAGGTTAACGCTGGGGGTTTATTTATCTTCGGATAGATAAGCTCACTGGCCGAAGCCCTCGTCAATGTCAGCGGTAACTATGAAGGCGGTTGTAGTTGTAAAATTCGGCTGTATGCGGGAACACCTTGCTAGGCGCAGCGTACTCATTGAGGGTAGTCCCCCTCTTTAGTAAAAATCGTTGTGATAGAGGCAATCCGCAGGAAAGACGAATTAGTGAGTGGGAAACAATCATGGAAAACGAATGGCTAAAGAAAATCCCCCAGGAGACTGGGTGGTATCTAGCAGGATTCGCGGATGGAGAAGGCAGCTTCAACGTTTCACTTAAGCGAGTAGATGACTACAGGCTGAAGTGGAAGGTTGATCCAAGCTTTAATGTTTCGCAAAGAGACATTAGTAACCTCCTCCTCTTCAAAAAGGTTTTGAAGACAGGCACCCTGCGCACAAGAAAAGATGGAGTGGTCTACTACGAAGTTAGGAACCACAAAATGCTCGCAGAGCGAGTAATACCCTTCTTTGAGAAGTTCGAATTCCGCTCTAGATCTAAAGCTAGAAACTTTTCGATCTTCAAGAAGATTGTAAAAAAGATGGTGATTGACCAAGCGCACCTCACCCCAGAAGGTTTACAAGAAATTGTAGATCTAAGAGAGAGGCTCAACGAGGGGAAGGGTAGGAAGCGTAAATACAACAAAAAGGACATCAAAGTAACTCACTAATCGAATCCTCAGAGACTGTACGCCGAACTCTGGTTCAACCAGAGATGATACAGTCCGAACTTATGGGAGACCATAAGAATCTCTTCTAGAAGGAAACCGGAAGAGTGTTAACGTAATGAACCGTTCTAAGGTAGCGCATTTCCTTTCCGGGTAAGTTCCGGAGCGCACGAATGGCGTAACGACTGGAGAACTGTCTCAACGAAGAGCTCGGTGAAAATGCAATCCCCGTGAAGATGCGGGGTACCTACAGTGGGACGAGAAGACCCCGGGAGCTTTACTGCAGCTTGGTATTGGCTATAGAGCTTGTGTGCGTAGCGTAGTGGGGAGGCTTTGAAGCGATGATTTCGGTCGTCGTGGAGCCGCCGATGAAACACCCATCTCACAATTTTTATAGTCTAACCTGGACGGCAAAAACGGACAGGAACAGTGCCTGGCGGGCAGTTTAAATGGGGCGTTTTCCTCCTAAAGAGTAACGGAGGAGTTTATTAAGGTTAGCTTGGTGCGGATGGAAATCGTGCCTAAAGTATAAAGGCATAAGCTAGCTTAACTGCAAGACCTACAAGTCGCGCAGGTGCGAAAGCAGAACTTAACGACCCGACAGCCCTTCGTAGAACGGCTGGAGACATCGGATAAAAGCTACCCCGGGGATAACAGGCTAGTCTTCCCCGAGAGTCCATATCGACGGGAAGGTTCGGCACCTCGATGTCGGCTCATCTTATCCTGGAGGGGGAGCACCTTCCAAGGGTTTGGCTGTTCGCCAATTAAAAAGGTACGCGAGCTGGGTTCAGACCGTCGTGAGACAGGTTGGTCTTTATCTACTGTAGGCGTGGAGAACTTGAGGGAATTTACGGATAGTACGAGAGGACCTCCGTGAGCAAACCTCTGGTCTACCAGCTTTGACACCAGTTGAAGCGCTGGGTAGCTAAGTTTGTGTTGGATAAGCGCTGAAGGCATCTAAGCGCGAAGCCGCACCCAAGATTAAGTTCAGGTCCCCGGAAGATGACCGGGTTGATAGGCTCTAGGTGTAAGTGCCGCAAGGTATTTAGCCGAGGAGTACTAATAGACCGTTGCCTCTTTATTAAATTAAGGAGAGGCTAGGAGAAATTGGCCACTTAAGCGCCCGAATCTATTGGGAGCTTCTATTTGCCGGTGATTTAGCTTGGCATGCACCACCCGATCCCATTCCGAACTCGGAAGTGAAACTGCTCAGCGCCGATGATAGTCATAGTCGGCGAAAGTAGGTTTCGCCGGCATATAGAAGTTTCTGATAGAAAAGCATGGCCCGCCTTATGGCGGGCTT
>CAYMRK010000035.1:0-5394 GCA_964392905.1 uncultured Candidatus Saccharibacteria bacterium
GCTCGTGCAGGGCTTGCCCCAGTAGACAGGCCCATGGGTTCATTCATGTTCCTCGGCCCCACGGGTGTCGGTAAGACTGAGCTTGCCCGCGCTCTGGCTGAGTTTATGTTCGACGACGACAAAGCCCTAGTAAGAATTGATATGTCTGAATATATGGAGCGTCACGACACAGCCAAGCTCATTGGTTCTCCTCCAGGATACGTTGGCTTTGATGAAGGAGGCCAGCTAACCGAAATTGTTCGCCACCGGCCATATAGTCTCATCCTTTTTGACGAGATCGAGAAGGCACACCCTGAGGTATTCAACATTCTCCTACAGGTCCTAGATGCAGGGCGTCTTAAGGATGGCAAGGGTAGGACGGTGAACTTCAAGAACACCATCATTATCATGACTTCAAATGTTGGTAGTCACATATCACGCCAGATGTCCCGTGTCGGCTTCACCTCTAGTACCAAGTCCGAGATTAAGAAGAAGGAGGAGGAGTACCGCAAATCAATCAAAGCAGCACTGCGCGAGCACTTTAAGCCCGAGTTCTTGAATAGAGTAGACGAGATTGTAATCTTCAACTCCCTCGACAAGAAAGCCATCCAGAAGATTGTAGAGATTCAGCTCAAGGAGCTCAGCGAACGGCTCAAAGAAAAAGGCATTAAGGTTGCGGTTGATGCTTCAGCCAAAAAATACATTGCCGAGCACGGTTTTGACCCTGAGTACGGTGCCCGTCCGGTAAAGCGGGTAATCCAGCGCATGATTTTGGACAAACTTGCTGATAAGATTATCGGAGGACAAATCAAAGATGGCGGAAAAGTTAAGATCAGTTCTAAAGAATCCGGTATCACCGTTAGTACTTAAAGCGACAGCCTTGGCGGTGGCCATCTTTTGGTTGCGCCTAGGCGATTTCGGTTTTCTTAAGCTCCTAGTCTTCGGAGCCGTTTTTCTCTTCTTCTACTTAAGGCCTTCTATAGGAGCTGGCAAGTTTGTAGTCTCTGCATCGGTGCTGTTAATCAACATTTTCCTAGCACCGCAGGTAAGTGGTTTGATAGGATTCTACGTAAACCTTATCCTTGGCACCTTAGGCTTTCTATTAATAGGGGTAAAGAACCTTATCTTTACCAGGCGGCAGAGCACCTATTACCTCATGCACCTCACACTAATGGTGGGGCTGGCCAGCCTTTTCTCATTGGGACTAATCTCGCAGATCATATTCTTCGTCTTGAGCGTGTTCCTGTTTAGAGAGTTCTACCTCACAATGACCCCAGAGAAGCCCGAGCTCATCAGCCTAGTGTCTGTGCTAGAGGGCATGCTGGTGATGCAGGTGGCCTGGGTAACATCTTTCTTCCCCACAAGCTTTTTGGTAAGCGCTGCATTCATGGTGCTTTTAACCTTCCTCTCTCACGACGCCCTAATTAACTACTTCAAAGGCACTTTTTCTGCCAAGTTAGCCTGGCGCTCCCTAGCAGTCTTTGGTTTCCTCGCTCTAGTTATCCTAGCCCTCCCAGTCTGGGGCTTTAGCTAAGAGTTTTGACAATTCAAGGGGCCGAGGAGTAATATGCTTAAACGGTCATGTACAAACTCATAAACACTAATAAAAAACATGAATCAGACAGCATTAGCGGTCCTGTTTGCCTTGTTGGGCGCAGGTATAGGGTACTTTGTCAGGCAGCAAATTGCAGTCAGGCGTAGAGAGAATCAAGCCGAAAAACTCAAGGAAGATAGCCAAAAGGCTAAAAGCGAAGCCCAGGAGATAGTCCTGGAAGCTAAGAACAAAGCCGTAGCTTTAATAGACGAGGCGCGCCAAGAAGAGAAGGAGAGGAAAGCGAGCCTTACTAAGCTGGAAGAAAGACTACTCGAAAAAGAGGAGTCTTTGACAGAGAAAGAAAAAACCCTCGAAGAGGTCAGGAAAAACATCGAGAGCAAAACAGCAGAGTTAGAAGGCGAACTAAAAGATCTCGAGAGCACTAGGGAGCGCATTACAGAGGAGCTCTCTAAAATATCCGGCATCAAGCCCGAGGAGGCTAAGGAAAAGTTGGTAAAAGAGCTTAAAGAGCAATATAGCGAGGATTTGAAGCAGACTCTTCATAAGTTGGCCACCGAGCGCAAGGAAGAAATTGAGAAGAAGAGCACTGAGATCATGACAGCGGCCATGCAAAGGTACGCTCGAGTCCATGTCTCAGACATAACGACCTCGACCTTCACCCTCCCATCAGAAGATTTAAAGGGAAAGATCATTGGTCGTGAGGGAAGAAACATCAGAGCCATTGAACGCCTAACCGGCACAGAGCTCATAATCGACGAAACCCCCGAGACGATAGTCATCTCTTCTTTCGATCCTCTCCGACGCGAGGTGGCGCGTATGACCCTAGCCAAGCTCATTAAAGACGGACGCATCCAACCAGCCAAGATTGAAGAGAAAGTAGAAGAATCTAAGGCAGAAATCGAAAAGCGTATGTATGAGATTGGAGAGGAGGCTGCGTACGAAGTGGGCATCTTCGATTTACCCAAAGAAATCATTCACTTGTTGGGAAGGCTGCACTTCCGCACTAGCTTCGGACAGAACGTTCTCACCCATTCGGTTGAGATGGCTCACTTGGCAGGCATGATTGCCGCTGAGTTGGGCGTAGACGTAGAGGTAGCTAAGAAAGGAGCTTTACTCCACGACATAGGAAAAGCTATAGACCACGAAGTTGAGGGCACTCACGTAGAGCTGGGGCGAAAAATCCTTAGTAAATACGGTGTTTCAGATGCTGTAGTGAAAGCTATGGAGTCCCATCACGAGGACTACCCATATTCCACCCCAGAATCGTTCATTGTGGCCGCAGTGGATTCTCTCTCAGCTGCTAGACCCGGCGCCAGAAGGGGTACTCTCGAGCATTACGTAAAGCGCTTAGACGATTTAGAGAAGATAGCCAACAGCTTTGAAGGGGTGCAGCAATCATACGCAGTTTCGGCAGGGCGTGAGCTTAGAGTGTTCGTTATTCCGGAGAAGATAGACGACTTCGGCGCCTTGGAGCTCGCTAGAGACATTGCTGCTAAGATCCAATCCGAGCTAAACTACCCCGGTGAGATTAAGGTGAACGTAATTCGAGAGACTCGGGCTGTTGAGTTCGCTAAGTAAAGGTAGCTTGCCATAAAGTGACTAAAAGTTTAGTGTTTAAGCGAGATTTGGTATAATGACGTAGCCAGATTTCGGCAAGTAGAAAAGGTCGAATAAGATCCATTTAAAATGAAGAAAGCCGAATTAGTAGATGAAGTGCAGTCAGCGGCTGGTCTTGAGACCAAGCGTGACGCCGAGGCTGCAGTAGATGCGGTGTTTGACGTCATCACCAAGGCAATGAGCCGAGGCGAGGAGGTTGCTCTCACTGGCTTTGGAACTTTCAAGGTTAGCAAGCGATCAGCCCGTCAGGGTATCAACCCTCGTACTGGTGAGAAGATTCAGATTGCCGCCAAAACTGTGCCCAAATTCTCGGCCGGAAAAGGCCTTAAGGACGCAGTTGCCTAAACGTTTCGGTAGCTAAAACAAAAGCCCCCAATTGGGGGCTTTTGTTTATACTTGCAAGCGTTTTCTATGAACCGATGCCAAGAGCTTGATTTACTCTGTCACCGGTTTCCATGAAAAGTTGGTAAAGTCCCTTAATTTTAGTAAGGCTAGATTCTGCCAGGCTCTTCGGAGTAACTACTACCTGAAACTCAGCTGCTAGAGGAGTAGTGCTCGTTGCCAGAGCAGCGGTAGAGGAAGCTGTGGCCTCCAGCTTGGAGGCGGTGTAAGTTTCTATTAAGAGGCTGGCGGCCTGTGTCTGCAGATCTTTTGCTTCTTGTAGGATCTTCTCAGCCTCGCCCAGTCCCGATGCAAAAGTGCTCGGTTCTACCAGATCAAGGCCCTCAAGCTTTTTAACATCCGCACGGATATTCTCCATGCGTTGGTTGGCTAGTTCTAAAACAGACGGAGTGTATGAGTACACAAGGATAAATTCAAGGATTTCCTTGGCACCTGGAGCGTATGTGCTCTCGCGATAGGCGATAATAGTATCAATCAGAGCATCAACTTCCTCTATGGTCTGTGCCTTGGAGAGTTTACCTTTCTGCTCTTCATAAAACGCGCTGTAGTCTTGTGTACGGGCAATTAGTTCCCCACGGAGCTCTTCCTGGATGGAGTCTTCCTCTAGCTCCATACCATCGAGCTTAGCTCGCATCTCCTCTACACGTTCATCAGCTTTCTTTAAAGCATCAGTGGTTAGTTCAATTTTCTTAGCAAAACGAGCTTCGGGAGCAATATCCTCCGTTACTACCACCAGCTGAGAGAAATCTAGAGTTTGCGCTACCGCCAGAGGCGCTAGTGTTATTGCAGCGGCTGTTAGCGCCAGGGCTGATATTTGTATAGAACGGGTCATATTAGTAACTCTTGGCTTGGGTTAATAGGATATCGATCTCCTCGTCAGTGCTGGCAGCTCCCATATAGGCCTGTTCATCTACTTTGGGTGCTTGAGCCAGCTTACGGTCCTGGCTGACGTTGGTTAGATAGTTTACCTCTTTGAGGTGGACATCAATCGTTTCATTAATGCTGCCGGCCTCACTAGCTAGGCTCTGCTCATTTACTCCCTGGAAAGTAGGGAAGGATGGATGCCTCAAAAGCGAAGCCATACCCCCAAGTGCTACGAAAGCGAAGAAGAGCACTACGAGGCCAATGGAGAGCGTGCTACTAAGGCTTTGAGCAAAGCCAAAGAAGCGTGCCTGCCTAGGCTCGCTACCGTACATAATTCTAGAGCGTAGTCCCTGAGCAAAGTCTGGGTCTGGCTCCACGCCCCTAAGGGCTGCTAGTTGTTTGATTAACTTTTCTTCCTTCATTTATCCTTTTTGTTTAGGCCCTCCTTCAGTTTCTTCAGGGCCCTGTGCTGTATTACCTTAACGGCGCTCTCACTTTTATCAACCACCTTAGCTACTTCACCGTGAGGCAGGTCTTCCACGAAGCGCATAATGAGCACGTCCTGTTCGATCTCTTTAAGTTCCCCGATGGCGATCATTATTTCTTCCCACTGGATTTTAACCTCGAGTTTGGTTGCTAGAGTGTCGTCAACGCCTAAAGCCTCGGGGGATACCTCCTGTATGTTCAGGTGAGGCCCTTTTCTGCGGTAGTGGTCGATAATGGCATTGCGAGCAATGCGGTATAACCAGCTGCCGAAGGCATGCCCCTGGGGCTTATAGCCTCTGATGTTCTCCCAAGCCTTAAGAAAGGTGTGCTGGGTAATATCTTCTGCCTGTTCTTTGCTGCTAACCTTGAAAAGAACGAAGCGGTAAATCCTCGGAAGATAGTAGTCATAAAGAGCCCCGAAAGCTTCGGGATCCCCCTTCTTAGCGTCTTCTACGAGGTTTTGCTCACCCTCCATCATTTAAAACGGAAAA
>CAYMRK010000036.1:0-5192 GCA_964392905.1 uncultured Candidatus Saccharibacteria bacterium
AGCTCGGGGAAGCGCTCTTCGGCCTCTCCGAGGACATCTTCCCATTCGTGGACACCAAGAGTGGTCTGCGCAAGCAGAGCCACTTTCTCGGGTGCCTTCGGAGAGAAGCTTCCAAGACCCGCTTCCGGCTCGATGAGGGTGATAGCCTCAGGGGCCTCACCCATCGTGCCGATTGCCTCGTCGTGGCCTTCGTGCCCGACGTAGATGATGGAATAGCCCTCCTCGGCACGTTTGCGCGCCTCGTGGTGAACCTTGGTCACGAGGGGGCAGACTGCATCGACGGCAAGCACCGCGCGCGTCTGTGCCCCAGCCACCACCTCCGGCGATGAGCCATGGGCAGAGAGCATGACCACTGCTCCTTCTGGAACCTCGTCGATGGAATCAACGAAGATCACCCCGGCCCTCTCGAAAGCTTCCACCACGCCCCTGTTGTGGACGATGTGGTGGTAGCAGTAGATGGGGGGTTCGAATATCTGGACCATCCAGGCAAGCGCCTTGATGGCCATCTCTACGCCTGCACAAAAGCCTCGCGGCTGTGCAAGCAGAACAGTTTCAACCATTTTGTCTCGTCTCCTTGATTGGATACGACACAACCCTTAGTGGTTATGTCAAAGAAGTGCCCTTAGTGTATGGAAAGGTTTTAATGCAGGCAAGTGTTATGATACGCGCTCTAACACTCTATCCAAGGCGCGTTTTAGCCAATATGTGTACTGCTCAGGGTGTTCCTCAAAGGCAACCCTTAACTTATCTGGAGATGTCCACCTCCAATCGGACGTCTCTTGGGGAGCGGGGCGGGGTGAGTCTTCAAACTTTCCCACAAAGACGTGATCGAACTCATGTTCAATAAGGCCTTCACTTACAGGCGTTTTGTAGGTGAATGAGAAGATCTCCTCCAGTGGGCAGTCAAAGCCCATTTCCTCCCGCAGCCTACGGTGAGCCGCATCAGCTATCTCTTCTCCGGGCATTGGGTGGCTGCAACAGGTGTTCGACCAAAGACCGCCAGAGTGGTATTTGTCATCCGCCCGCCTTTGCAAAAGCAATTCACCCTTACTGTTGAAAACAAAAACAGAAAAGGCCCTGTGCAGGAGGCCCTTTTGGTGAGCAGCTAGCTTCTCTTCCAGTCCGATCTCTTTGCCGGAGTGATCAACTAGTATTACTTGGTCCATTAGGCAGAAACAACCTTGAGCTTGAAGCCTTTAACTAACTTGTTAAATTCATCTTGTTCGATAACTTCGTTTTTGATGAGAACATCTGCAACTTTCTTCAAGGCTTTCTTGTTGGAAGAAAGAATGCTTTTAGCCTTCTCATATGCGTGCTTGAGGAATCCTGCTACTTCGGAATCAATCTTAGCTGCGACTTCTTCGGAATAGTCTTTGCCTCCGGCAATCTCGCGGCTCAAGAAGACCATATCGTCGTCTTTACCAAAGCTGGCCGGGCCCAACTTCTCACTCATACCGTAGCGAGTCACCATCAAACGGGCCAATCGAGAAGCCTCCTTCAAATCGTTCGATGCGCCGGTAGAAATCTCCTTAAATGTTTGCTCTTCGGCAGCGTATCCACCCATAGCCACAGCTAAATCTGCCAAGAATTGTGATTTAGTCTTGAGCCTGCGATCTTCAGTTGGAAGTTTGAGCGTGTATCCGCCAGCCCTACCCCTCGATACGATAGATATCTTGTGTACTGGGTCAGAGTCTTTGATGCTCGCTGCAACCAAAGCGTGACCGGCTTCGTGATAGGCAGTGATTTCGCGTTCCTTTTCTGAAACCAATCTGCTCTTGCGAGCAGGTCCTAATATAACTTTTTCAACTGAGTCGTAGATATTCTGCTGGCTCACAACCTTCTTGCCGTGTTGGACTGCGAGAATAGCGGCTTCGTTTATTAGGTTTGCAAGATCTGCTCCAGAAAAACCTGGGGTACGGGCAGCTACCTTCTTGAAGTTAACGTCTTTAGTGAGCGGTTTGCCTTTAGCGTGAATCTTTAGAATCTCCTCCCGCTCCTTTATGTCCGGCAAATCTAGAACAACCCTGCGGTCGAAGCGTCCTGGTCGCAAAAGGGCTTGATCCAATACATCGGGGCGGTTGGTGGCGGCCAACACTATCACGCGCGACTCCCTGTCGAATCCATCCATCTCTACTAAAATCTGGTTGAGAGTCTGCTCCCGCTCATCGTGCCCTCCCCCTAGTCCTGCTCCGCGTTCGCGTCCTACCGCGTCAATTTCGTCTATAAAGAGGATGGAAGGAGCTGCCTTTTTGGCTGTGCTAAAGGCATCTCTTGTGCGCGACGCTCCAACGCCCACAAACATCTCTACAAACTCGGAGGCGGATATGTGGAAAAAGGGAACGCCCGCCTCTCCGGCTACTGCGCGGGCAAGAAGGGTTTTGCCAGTCCCCGGAGGTCCCATCAGCAACACGCCTCGAGGGATCTTGGCGCCAATGTCTAGATATTTCTTAGGTTCCTTGAGGAAGCTCACAATCTCTTCAAGCTCCTGCTTGGCCTCCTTTAGGCCGGCTACATCCTTAAATGAAACTTTATCCTTGAAGTTGGCAAAGAGATTTACGTTTGCCCTCCCAAAGGTGAAAGCTTGGTTTATGCCTCCACGAGCTTGGCGAAAGACTAGCCAGAAGATTAAGACAAAGATTAAAAGAGGGATTAGGGTTGGCACTAGGATGCTCATCCAAAACTGAAAACCCGACTCCTCAACAGCCTCAATGTTTATGGCTGTTAGTTGTTCCGGCGGAAGCCCTAGGTTCACTAGACTCTCAGTTATACCAACATTTGTCTCTTTTTTGGCAGTGAGCGCCGTTTCGTCCTTAAGGGTGATGCTGAGATCGTCTCCGTTAACCTCTATGGACTGCACTTCACTCTCTCCAATAAGCCTGGCTACTTCAGTAAGGCTGACGTGCCGAGGCTCCTCCCGAGGGATTTGGTATATCAGTGAAAAGATGAGGGCAAAAGAAATCAGAAGGACCGTTGCCCTAAGGATGCTTTTATATAGATTCTTCTCCATCAGCCTGCTCTTTAGATTCCTTTTTTGAGCCCGAGCCACTGGAAAGTTTCAGCACAATACGCTTCTCATCCGGCTTTACCGAGTCGATTGTAAAGTCGTACTCCTTTCCCGGCTCGAGAGCCTTCTTTAGCTCCTCAACTGAGCCGAACTCTGATACGTGGATAAGACCCATAAGACTATTGGGCAGTTTAACAAAAGCTCCAAAGGGGTTGAGCTTGTAAACTGTACCTTTAACGGTTTGATTTTCACTAAAGTGCTCTTGGGCTTTGCTCCACGGGTCCTCTTGAAGAGCCTTCAAAGACAAAGATACCTTCCCGTCTTTTATCTCCACAATTTTAGCCTCTACCAAATCACCCACTCCTACCACCTCCTTAGGATTGTCGATCATATTGTGCGAAAGCTCGGAGATGTGGATGAGACCTTCTATCTCAGGTTGATCAGCAAACTTAATGAAAGCACCAAAGTCAGCTACCCCCGAGATTATGCCCTTAATTGAATCGCCTTCGTTGTACTTTTCGAGCAAGCCCTTAACGTTTTCGGCCTCCACCTCCCTCTCAGAAAGGATCAGTTTGTTGGTGCGAGGGTTGAGGCTTATGATCTTCACCTTCAGTTCTTCTCCAATGAGCTTTTTGAGGTCTTCGGTAACGGCCTGACGATCTCCATCCTCACTTTGAGGATAGTTTTCGTTAGATAACTGAGAGGCAGGCAAAAAGCCCTGAATACCCTTCACCTCCAAAAGCAACCCTCCAGTGTTTGATCCAGCCACCCTAGCTTCAATAGTTTCATCAGCATCTTTCAAATCTTTAAGTTCCTGCCAAGCTTTTTGTTTGCCGGCCTCCACTAAGGAAAGCTCAATGAGCCCTTCGTCGTTTTCTGGCACCACCACCTTAGCGGTAACCTTGTCACCCACCTCCAAGTTCTTAAGGATATTCTTGGCGTTGATGAGTTCGATGCCGTAGATAGTCCCGGTACCAATTCTGGGCACATTGAAGTAGACAGCGCGGTTGGCTTTTTCAATCAAAGTTACGCTTACGAGCTCACCTTCACGCAAAATAGGCATGAGGGCAGGGTCGTTCTTGAGCATCTGGAACTCCAGAGTTTCCTGTTTTTTGGCTGTAGTGCGCATAAATGCAGGTGTGATTATAGGGAAATAGGAATTGAAAAGCAATGAAGGGACAGGTAAAATTAAGGCAATGGTTATCAGTCTTTTGGGGTCATCTGGCGTTAAGTGCCAGGTGGCCGATTTTAGTCTGGTCGTAGAGCCCCAAGCTAAGCGCAAGGGTTCCGTTATGATATCCACCACCATCGACTTTACGGGCGACTCTCTAGAGAGAGAGGATAATTTGATAGCAGGGCCAGGCGAGTATGAGGTTGAGGGCGTGCGCATTAGGGGCATTAACCTCCTAAGCGAGGCCAACAAAACCGAAGGCAAAGCAGCATACAGCGCCCGCTTCGATGATATAAGGCTTGGTTTTTTGCCGGCACTCACCAAGCCTCTGAGTGATGAAGAGCTCGACAAGATGGGAGAGATAGACATTCTCTTTGTGGACTTGGAGGGCGCTGCCTTGTCTACGAAGGAGATCACTTCCTTGGTGAAAAAGATAGAGCCGGGAATTGTAATTGCCGTCAGCGAGAAAGGAGCCAAGAAACTCCTGGAAGAGTTTGGCCAGAAGACTAACGTTCAGGAGAAACTTACCCTCAAAGCTAAAGATCTCAATAAAGAAGAAAGTGGTATACAAGTAGTATGGCTGAAGGAGTAAAGAACAATCAGGCCAATCAGGTAGAGATTACCAAAGAGCTCAAGGAGTCCTACCTGGACTACGCTATGTCCGTTATCGTCGGGCGGGCTCTGCCCGACGTGCGTGACGGCCTCAAACCTGTCCACCGCAGAATCCTTTGGGCCATGTGGAATGCGGGCGTAACTTCATCTTCCAAATACAGGAAGTCAGCTAACATCGTGGGTGAGGTTATGGGTAACTATCACCCTCACGGAGACGTAGCTCTATATGATGCTGTAGCTAGAATGGCTCAAGACTACTCGCTTCGATACCCCCTCATTGATGGTCAGGGCAACTGGGGCAGCATCGACGGTGACCCGCCAGCGGCTATGCGGTATACCGAGTGCAAACTCTCTAAGATCGCCGAAGAGCTCTTGGCCGACATAGAAATGGAACCAGTTAACTTC
>CAYMRK010000037.1:0-5191 GCA_964392905.1 uncultured Candidatus Saccharibacteria bacterium
CATCACCTCCGCTGTTGGCGATGATGGCCTTAACTGGAGCGCGCAGGGCTCTTTGGATTATGTGCCTAGCTGCTTCCGCGCTAGCCTTGTCCTCTTGAGAGAGCTCATACGAAGCCTCTACGTTGTATAGGGCCATACCTCCTCCGGGAACCACGCCCTCTTCCATAGCAGCTTTGGTTGCGTGCACCGCGTCCTCCACTCTATCCTTCAATTCCTTTTGGGCGGCTTCGGTTGGAGCACCCACCTTAATCACAGCCACTCCGCCTGAGAGCTTGCCTAGTCTCTCCTGCAGCTTCTCCTTATCAAACTCTGACTCGGTCATCTCAATCTGATTCTTGAGCTGCGCTACGCGAGCGTCTATATTCTCTTTGCTGCCTTTGCCACCCACGATAGTAGTGTCGTCCTTGTCAGCCACTACCTTCTCAGCGCTGCCTAGATCCTCGATCTCTGTGCTCTCAAGCTTCTTGCCTAAGTCTCCTGAGATGAAGTTAGCACCAGTTACAACAGCAATATCTTGAAGCATCTCCTTCTTGCGGTCTCCAAAGCCTGGAGCTTTAACTGCTAACACATTGAAGACTCCTCTAATTTTGTTAACTACCAAAGTAGCGAGCGCTTCTCCTTCAACGTCGTCGGCGATAATTACTAGATCTTTCTTACCTCCCTTCATGATCTTTTCGAGCAGAGGTAGAAGCTCGTTGATAGCAGCTATCTTCTGGTCAGTCACCAAAATGTACGGACTCTCCAGTACCGCCTCCATCTTGTCGGCATCTGTAATCATGTACTGAGAAAGATAGCCGCGGTCGAACTGCATGCCCTCAACTACTTCGTACGAATTGCCAATGGTATTTGAGTCGTCAACTGTCACCACGCCGTCTTTACCAACTTTGTCCATAACTTCGGCTATAAGCTTCCCAATCTCCTTATCTTTAGCAGAAAGCGAAGCAACCTCTTCAATCTTCTTGTTATCCCTAACGGGTTCACTTTGGGCATTCAGCTTCTCCACAACCTGCTCGCTGATCTTTTTAAGCTGTTCGGCCAAGAGAATAACGTTGAAACCCTTGTCCTGAATGAGCTTCTCGCCCTCGTCGATCATGGCTTGAGCCAATACTACCGAAGTACTGGTACCATCACCTACAAAATCGTTCGTCTTGTCTGCAGCCTGCTTGATAAGCTCGGCCCCCAGGTTCTCGTACTTGTCCTTTAACTCAATCTCTCTAGCGACAGTAACGCCATCGAAGGTCACCTGAGGAGCTCCGTATGATTTCTCAATCACAGCCGCCCTTCCCCTGGGACCCAAGGTCATACGCACGGCATCAGCTAGCTTATCGATGCCTTTCTTTATTGATTTACGTGCTTTTTCGTCAAAAACTATTTCTTTTGCCATGGTTCTATTTGATTATTGCTAGTATGTCTTCTTCGTCTGCGACTAAATACTTCTTGCCCTCAATCTCAATCTCGTCGGGCCCGTACTTCTTGAAAAGCACCATATCGCCTTCCTTAACCGATACTGGTGCGCGATCACCCTTATCGGTGACACGACCTGGGCCAACAGCCAAAACCCTACCCTTTATGGGCCTTTCTTTCTCGGCTGTCTCAGGAATAACGATTCCAGACTCAGTAGTTTTTTCTTCTTCCACGGGTTCAATAAAGACCCTGGATCCTAAAGGTTTTAACTCCATAGCGGTAACTTTATAGCCCTAATTACCGCCCCGTGTCAAGACCTAATCAGCCCATTTCGTCCTATCGGGGTGAAATTGCAGCTCTTCGTCGTCATAGATTATCCTTCCTTTATACCCCATAGCGGCTTCCAACCCCCGCTCAATCCTTCTAGTTTGCACGCCTTTCACTAAGGACTCCGCCCAATCGCCCAAACGTCCGCTCAAAAGCCATTCCAGCGCACCCTTAATCCAGGATTGCCCACTCCCTAGGTATCGGTGATCCCTTTGATATCTTCGAGGGACTTGGAGCCAATCATTAACCCCGAAGAACTGATCCATCTTCTCTTCATCTCCCATTATGGGCACCAAGGAACTGTATAGCTCCTCCCAACCCTTATCGTATGGAGGTTGCAATTTGTATCTCGTAGAGGTCAAGAAGTGATTCAAGCAGAACTTGTCTGGCGCCCCTACGGCGTGGTCAGCGCTTTTGCGCCTCCACCCAGCCAGCTCGAATACCAGCATCGACAAAAAACGAGTAGTGAAAATCCTGCCCCTGCGAGCGCTAACCAAGACATCAAAGTCCGAGCCCTCACGCACCTTACCCGTAGCCAAAGAGCCGCTTACTAAAATGAACTCAACAAAAGGCACATACCTGAAGAGTCGTACGCGCTCCAAGAACTTAGACCACTTGCGATCGTAGAGGTCACTCTTCATCTACTATAGGTTTGTCCAAAAGTTGTACTTCCGCCTCAATCGTCTCGCCGGTTAGCCTTGTAACATCCTTGTCAATCTTCCCTAGCTCTTTAGATGACTTGTTGAATGCATTAACCACTGTTCCTAAGTGACTACCAAGCTTTTGATGATATTCCTGATATGCACCGAGGTGCTTGCCGAGCATAGAAACGTTCTTGAGAATATCTTTAGTAGATTCCTGAATTCTGTAGTCGCGGGCGCTCTGAAGCATGGACTGCAAAACGGCGTAGAAAGTTGTGGGCGAGACAATATGGACCTTCTTGTCGTTAACCGCGTATTCAACCAAGTCTCTTGTAGAGGATTTAATCGCACCCACCTCATTGTTCAGCAGGTCATAATAGATGCCCTCTGCCGGGATAAACATGAAGGCGTATTCTGTGGTACCCTCCTCCGGCCGTATGTACTTAGCAGTCTCGTCAATGCGGTTTTTGAGGTCTTGCCTGAAGATCTTCTCCAATCTTTCTCTCTCTGTCTGATCGTCCTCCGCTACAATTCGGTTATAGTTCTCAAGAGAGAACTTTGAGTCTATAGGTACAACCTTTTCCCCAACAAAGAGCGCCGCATCCACAATGGAACCGTCGTTGAACTTATACTGCATGCGGTAGTCCTTGGGGGTAAAAACATTTTGCAAAAGCACTTCCAGCGAATACTCACCGTACATACCTCTTTGCTTGGGATTTTTTAGAATGTTCTGGAGATTCTCAAGCTGCTTGGCGATATCCATAACCTGTCTTTGCCCCTCTCCTACTCTAGTCAACTCCTTAGTAATCTCCCTTATGATGTGAGCACTTTGCTCATACTGCCCTTGTACGGTTCGGTTAATCTCGTTCATCTGGTTTTGCAAAAGCACGGCCGAATTGTCCTCCTTCGCGCGAGGGCTTCTGCCGTTGTTTAACAAAAGCAAGATCAAAATGCTTATGCCAATCAATACGAGAATGTCTGTGAGTTCCATGTGGTCTCATTATAACAACCGGTCATATAAATGGGTATAATGAATTAAATGCAAAACATTGTCGTTCTAGGAGCAGGATTTGGAGGCCTGCGGGCCGCCATCACCCTCGGCAAACGGGCCAAATGGCTCGCCAAGAAGGGGTATAGGGTAATCCTCGTGGACCGTAACAACTTCCACACCTACACCCCCATCCTCTATGAAATCAGCACCACCTCCAAGGAGACTGCCGACAACACCGACCTCAAATCGGTGGTGACATATCCCCTTAGGCAGATTCTTGCCGACTACTCAGTAGAGTTTATTAAGGATTCGGTGCAAAGTATCAACGCCCGCTCGGGCAAAATTACCCTCGCCGAAGGCGACGAGCTCTCATACAGCCATCTCATTATTGCCCTGGGGTCTGAAACCAACTATTTCGGCATTGAGGGGCTAGAAAGCAAAGCTCTCTCCCTCAAGACCTTTCAAGATGCTCTAAGGATCAGGGACGCCATCCTCGAAAAGGCCAAGGGGGCCGATATTCACCAGGAAGTGAGTGTTGTCGTCTGTGGGGCAGGCTCAACGGGAGTTGAGCTAGCAGCAGAGCTTCAAGAGTGGTTTGCAGAACTCAAGCGAGAAGGCATCCGCAGTAACCTGAAAACAACCCTCATTGATGCTGCTCCCCGCATCCTCAATGGTCTCGACGGGGAGGCAGCCAAAAAGGCGGAGAAAAGACTCAAGGAATTAGGCACCAACATCCTAACGGGTGTCCGAGCAGAAAAGGTACGCGGCGACAAAATAAACTTGAGCGGTAATGTGCGCTTGAGATATGACGTTTTGATATGGACCGGCGGCATCAAGGTCAACGCATTAGTCTCGGATTTACCCTTGAAGTTCGCGGGTAGTCGAGGGGTGGAGGTTGAAAAAACCCTCAAAGTAAAGCGTGCTCAAAAACGCACCAAATTATCCGGTGATATATACGTCATCGGTGATGCGGCCGCCTTTAAGAAAAATGGGCGTGGTTACACTCCCCAAGTAGCCAGAGCTGCTATATCGCAAGGATCAATTGCAGCCAAGAACATCATGCATTCAATCGAAGGGAAGCCCCTAAGGCACTTCGAGCCTATGAACTATCCCTACGTCATCCCTACTGGAGGCAAGCACGCCGTTGCTAAACTGGGTCCTATTATAATTTCCGGATTTCTAGGCTGGGTCCTCAAGGGTCTGATTGAGCTCAACTACCTCATATCCATAATGCCCGTAAAACAAGCTCTCCAAACTTGGGTGAAGGGCCTGAATATCTTCATTCAGAACGACCGCTTGGGTTAACCCCCCTAGGAAGCCAGCAAGTAGAAGAGGTAAATCAGACCGATGTGCAAAGCTTGGTCTAACCAGAGAGGTTTAATCACCTTATACATAGCCTTCAAAGGATCTATTAGCAAGTGAGATAGGAAAATAGCTCCATAGAACCAAAGCCCAACCTCCACGCCGCCCAGGAAAGCCACGATGTATATTGTGGCTGTGTAGGTGAAGGCGTGATAAGCATTCACCTCCCAGGAGGTAGCCTTCATCTCCGCCATCCAATTAGACTGGAAAGCAAAATCCCCCAGAAAGTGGGCTGCTATGAGTAGAAGCAACACCCCAAAGTCCATACCAAGATTATATCACCCCTAACCCCAAATCTTTTGCAGTTTGGGCCACTTACCCAAAAAAGTCTTGCCAAACCATTCTTCCAAGCCGTAGTATCGGCCCGCCCTAGAGACTGCCAAAAATCCTAGGAGTAGCGCGTATATAACGTGCTCATCAACTATGTAGCTGTGATCACCAACGTAAGGGAAGGTTAAGATCGGCA
>CAYMRK010000038.1:0-5188 GCA_964392905.1 uncultured Candidatus Saccharibacteria bacterium
ATCCCGTGATTCGTCGACCTACTGCCCTAAAGCGTGACCATTTCGCCGTTATCGGTGGAATTCTGGAACCCTGGGCAAGGTTCGTCAACGAAAAGGAGCACCCGTCACCTGCAAGGTTCCACATGGCCTGCGAGATGCTGAGGAACATTGCTTTCGCAAATCGCGTGAGCCGAGGCCTGAGGGACGGACTCTACGACTTTCAGCTAACGGAGGCTTGCGTGCGCTTGATCGACATGTTCGATCGTCTTGGCGTGGCGGCTACAGATACGGACAGGAAGATGCTTGTCGAGACCATATGGTACGTACTCGAACCTAAGGTCGTGCACAGGCAGTCTGTGTCCATGTATCCCTCCGACGACTGAACAAAGAGGGGAGAGCAATCTCCCCTCTTTTCAGGGTTGACACGCCCATGCCAATTGCCTATTTTTGTATTGCTAAACATCCTCAATGTCTAAAGATAAACCCGACAAAGGCGAGGCCGACAAGCTCCAGCAGGAGCGCGACGAATACCTTGATGGGTGGAAGCGCGCTAAGGCAGATCTCGCCAACTACAAGAAAGACGAGCTTAAAAGACTTGAGGAAGTTGTGCGTTACGCTAACGAAGACTTTGTCAGGGATTTGGTGACCGTGCTTGATAGCTTTGAGCTCGCCCTCGCTGCTATGGAGAAAGACGGGAAGGTTGAAAAAGGCGTGTATCTTATCCAAAGTCAGCTAGTGGATTTGCTTCGCAGGCGTGGGCTTGAGAGAATGGAGGTCGCTGAGGGAGACAAGTTTGATCCCAGTGTCCATGAGGCCGTAACCACTGTTCCCGGAGAAAAAGATCAAGACGATCTGATCGCTGGTGAAGTAGAGGCAGGGTATGTGCTGAACGAGAAGGTTATCAGACCGGCAAAGGTGAAGGTCTATAAACACGAAAGTTAAACAAAATGGCAAAGATATTAGGCATAGATTTGGGTACCACTAACTCCGCTATGGCGGTAGTTGAAGGTGGAGACCCAAAGATTCTAGAAAACGCAGAAGGCAACAGAACCACTCCTTCGGTAGTGGCTCTGTCTAAATCAGGTGAGCGCCTGGTCGGCCTTCTGGCTAAGAGGCAGGCTATCACCAACCCAGAGAACACCATATCCTCGGTGAAGAGGTTGATTGGCAGAAAGTTCACAGATTCAGAGGTGCAAAAAGACAAAAAGACCGCCTCGTTTGACATACGTGAGTCAGCCGACGGCGGAGTTGAAATAAAGATGGGCGAGAAGTGGCACAAGCCCGAGGAGATCTCAGCTATGGTGCTCGGCAAGCTTAAGAAAGATGCTGAGGCAAAGATAGGTGAGGAGATTGAAGAAGCGGTAATCACAGTCCCTGCGTACTTCGATGACTCCCAAAGGCAGGCTACCAAAAATGCCGGTGAGATCGCAGGCCTCAAGGTGCGCCGCATCATCAACGAGCCTACGGCCGCCGCCTTAGCCTATGGGATTGATAAGCAGAAGGATGAGAAGATTGTGGTTTACGACTTCGGCGGTGGAACCTTCGATATCTCTGTTTTGGAGGTGGGAGATAACACCGTAGAGGTTAAGGCCACGGGCGGAGACACTCACCTAGGCGGAGACGACTTCGACCAGATCGTAATGGAGTACTTAATTGATGAATACAGGAAGCGGGAAGGCATTGATATATCGAAAGACCCACTAGCCTTGCAGCGCCTCAAGGAGGCAGCAGAAAGAGCCAAGCATGAACTCTCAACTTCCCTAGAGACAGAAGTAAACCTTCCATACATCACTTCAGACGCTTCAGGTCCTAGGCACTTTGTTATGAAGTTAACCAGAGCCAAGCTAGAGGAGCTTACAAAGGAGCTAGTTGATAAGTCTCTCAAGTTAGTAAAAGAGGTGGTGACAACCGCTGCACCCAAAGGGGCAGGCCTCAAGCTAGAGGAGATCGACGAGATCATCATGGTGGGCGGTCAGACGCGCATGCCCGCTATCAAGCAGGCAGTTAAGGAGCTTTTCGGTAAAGAGCCCCATCTAGGCATCAACCCAGACGAGGTAGTGGCAGTGGGGGCCGCTATTCAAGCCGGTATTCTCCAAGGAGACGTAAAAGACGTATTGCTTCTTGATGTGACCCCGCTTTCTTTGGGAATAGAGACTCTCGGAGGCGTGGCTACCAAGCTCATAGAGCGCAATACCACCATCCCCACCACTAAGAGTCAGATCTTCTCGACGGCCGCTGACAACCAGACCTCTGTTGAAGTACATGTTCTCCAGGGTGAGCGTGAGATGGCAGCTGACAATAAGACCTTAGGCAGGTTCATTCTCGACGGTATTCCCCCCTCACCCAGAGGCGTTCCTCAGGTGGAGGTATCTTTTGACCTTGATGCAAACGGAATCTTGAACGTTAAGGCGGTGGATAAAGCTTCCGGCAAGAGCCAATCAGTAAGAATTGAGGCATCGACTGCGCTCAACAAAGAAGAGGTTGAGCGCTTGAAGAAGGAAGCCGCAGAGCACGCCAGCGAGGACAAGGCCAAAAGGGAGCTAGTAGAGGCCCGCAACCTAGCTGAATCTTTGGTATACACGGCTGAGAAATCTTTGAAGGATGCTGGGGACAAAGTTCCTGCCGATACCAGGAAAGAGATTGAGGATAAGATAAGTGACTTGAAAGACGTTCTTGGAGGCACCGACAAGGAAAGCATTAAGAGCAAAACGGAGGCGCTTTCCACTTCGCTTCAAAAGGTAGGGGAGTTGTTGTATAAACAAAGTAGTGAAAACTCTGATAAAAGCGGAGATAGTGAAAACTCCGAAGGGGATAAAGAGCAGTAAACTTCTTAACAAATGCCAGGCTTACTAAGCAGATTTACATCTGACACTGATGGTCAGGAGTCTTCTGGTGAACCCACAAGGCCACAGGCAAGCCAGAGGCGTTCGTCAGTTAAGGTATACGGGCTTATAGCCTTCAATGCACTGTTAGCTCTAGTTGTGGGGATTTTGTTACGCTTGCAGGAGTTCGGCTACGGAACACTCTTCATAGTCTTTTTCATCAGCTTCTTAATCTTCCAGGCATTGGTTTTAAGAGAGGTAAAAGAAGGGATAATCGCCTCAAGCTGCTCCGCCCTAGGTTTACTTTTGCCCTTCCTAGGCACGAGCTTTCTTTATTGGTCAGCTGTTTTTGGTCTAGTTTGGCTAACGCTTGCTCACGCTCACAACCGCGGCCGGCAGCACATGAACAACATGATGAAGATCAAGTTTGGCCAGGCAGCTCGGCCGGTACTGGGAGCAGCGCTGATGGTAGTGGTCTTGATGATGACTTTTGTTCTTTTCATAGGCGGACAGTCTCTTATCAGAGAAGAGAGTATCGGCAGGTTTATAGACATTATGATCACGCCGGTAGCTCGGGGATACGTAGAGGGTTTCTCTAGTGAAGCCACAACCCGAGACCTGCTAGATCAAGCCAGTAGAGAGCGCATCTCCCAAGTTCCCGAAGTCGACAGGCTCTCCAGCAACCAAAGGGAGGCTTTAGTTGCTCAGTCCACTAAGGAGCTGGCTCAATACATTGAAGACAACCTTGGGTTTGCTCTAGATTTGGATGATACGGTAGCGGGCAATGTCCAGTTGTTCTTGACCGAGAAAGCGCAGGGTTTCTCTGGTCCTAGGGCGCCTCTTGGCGCTTTGGTGCTTTTTGGCATATTGCTGCTTTTAGTTAAGGGAATCGAACTTATTTTATACGTACCGTTAGCCCTTTTGGCATACCTCCTATACGAACTTTCCATTGCCTTTGGCTTCCTCACGGTGCAGTTTGAGAGCACCAACAAGGAGGTGGCGAGGTTGGTCTAGGGTTGATAGGGAGATTCATTAGAGTATATTTGGTAAATCGCAATGAGAGACTACTACGACATATTGGGAGTAAACAAAGATGCCTCGGACGAGGATATCAAAAAGGCATACCGCAAGCTTGCTCACAAATACCATCCTGATAAGTCAGGAGGAGATGAGCAGAAGTTCAAAGAGATTAACGAGGCCTACCAAATTCTTTCAAACAAGCAAAAGCGCGCTCAGTACGATACCTTCGGCGGCAACAATCCTTTCAACAGGGCGGGTGGCGCTAACTGGGACATTAACTTCAGCGGCTTCGAAGACTTAGGCGATCTGGAAGACATCTTCAGTACCTTCTTTGAAGGACTCGGTGTGCGTCAGCGACGCCGCACATACCAACGCGGCGGAGACGTGGAGTTGGTGGCAGAGATCTCACTGGAAGAGGCTCAGTCAGGGAAGGTGTTGGAGCTAGAGTACGAAACATACGTGAAGTGTGATCTTTGCGGCGGTGTGGGTCATGCCAAAGATACTGCTTTCAAGAAATGTGACTACTGCTCCGGCCAGGGCCAGATCAAGGAGACTCGTAACACCTTCTTTGGTGCTTTTGCTCACGTGGTTAGCTGTCCACAGTGCAGAGGCGCTGGCGAGGTGCCAGAGGCGCTCTGTAAAGAGTGCAGCGGTGCTGGCAGGCTAAAGAAAAAGCGCAAAGTGAAGGTGGAGGTACGCCCGGGTGTAGAGAGCGGCCAGATCATTAAGGTAAAGGGCATGGGGGAAGCTGGCGAGAACAATGCTAGTAACGGTGATTTGTATGTGAGGATTTTGATTGATCCGCATCCTGTATTTGAGCGCTCCGGTGATGATCTGCGGCTCAAGAGGCGCGTCAGCGTGGTAGATGTGCTTCTTGGCAAGCAGATTGAGGTAAAAGATCTCCGGGGCGACAAGGTAAAGGTAGATATCCCTCAGGGGGTTAATCTTCAGGATGAGATTAGGGTCAAGGGCAAAGGCGTAACGCCGCGCGGCGATTTAGTGGTAAAGTTAGAGGTAGAAACGCCCAAGCGGTTGAGCAAGAAGGCTAAACAGCTGTTAGAAGAGCTAGATAAAGAGTTAGATTAACTTGCAGGAGGTGTCAGAGCGTAGTAACTTATCTACTGGCAAGATAGCCGCCCATAGCTCAATGGTAGAGCAACGGACTCTTAATCCGCAGGTTCCAGGTTCGAGTCCTGGTGGGCGGACCAACTAATTTATGCAGAAGAGAGGAAAAAGCGCTGTAGTCTTGGGGGCCATTGTGGCTTTAACTGTCTTATCGGGTTTTTTCGTCTATCCGGGCAACGCAGTATCAGGGAGGCTTCCCTGGAAACTAGGCTTGGATTTGGTAGGGGGAAGTGCCCTAGTTT
>CAYMRK010000039.1:0-5088 GCA_964392905.1 uncultured Candidatus Saccharibacteria bacterium
GTGAGCGCGCAGGCTTTGAGGTGCGCGACGTGCACCCCTCATACTATGGACGGCTCTGTCCTATTCAAACCCCCGAAGGAGCAAACATCGGATTGGTTAACAGGCTGGCAAACTACGCCCGCCTCAACGAGTTTGGATTCCTTATTACTCCATACGCGAAGGTAGAAAATGGCAAACTTACCAAAGAGATTGAGTGGCTAGACGCTGGAGAAGAACGTCGTTTCAAGATCGCTTCGGCCAATGCCCGCTTTGACGACAAGGGTCAATTGATTGATGAGATAGTGGAGGCTCGTATTAGCGGAGAGCCGGGAACCTGTAAGGCCAAAGAGGTTAATTTCGTAGAGGTTGCTCCAGAGCAGCTGGTAAGCGCAGCCACGGCTCTTATCCCATTCCTAGAGCACGACGACGCAAACAGAGCCCTTATGGCTTCAAACATGCAGCGTCAGGCTGTACCCTCCATCACTCCAGCGGCTCCGTATGTAGGTACTGGCTTGGAGGAAAAAGTAGCTGTTGACTCAGGGTATCTAGTTATCTCCGAAACGGCGGGTGAGGTTGTTGAGATCGATGGGCAAAAGATTGTGGTGAAAGATACTGCTGGCAAGAAGCACACATACACGCTGGACAAGTTTAAGATGTCCAACCAATACATGGCTCAGTCCCACCGTCCGCTCGTTAGTAAGGGGCAGAAGGTGAAGAAGGGAGAGATTCTTGCCGATGGCCAGTCTACGCAAAATGGAACCCTGGCTCTTGGACAGAACCTGGTGGTGGCTTTCCTCTCTTGGGAGGGAGCTAACTTCGAGGACGCCATTATTTTGTCCGAGAGGGTGCAAAGAGACGGTCTTTTCCGCTCCATTCACATTGAAGATTTCTATACCGATGTCAGAGATACGAAGCTGGGCCCCGAGCTTACAACCTGTGATATCCCAAACATTCCTGACACCCAGCTAGCCAACCTCGACGAAGAAGGCATTATCCGCATTGGCGCCCAAGTTGAAGGTGGCGATATCTTGGTAGGAAAGATTTCTCCTAAGGGTGAGAGTGAGCTAACCCCAGAGGAGAGACTGCTTCGCGCAATCTTTGGTGAAAAAGCCAGAGACGTTAAGGATTCATCTTTGAACCTCCCTCACGGTAAGAAAGGCAGAGTAGTAGGGATAAAGATCTTCTCTCGCGACAAAGGGGATAAGCTAGATCCGGGTGTGATCTCCCGTATCCACGTTCAAGTTGCAACTATCAAGAACATTCAAGCTGGAGACAAGATGGCCGGTCGTCACGGCAACAAGGGTGTGGTCTCTCAGATTAGACCCGTTGAAGACATGCCTTATCTAGAAGATGGCACTCCAGTTGATATCATTCTCAACCCATTGGGTGTAGCCTCCAGAATGAACATCGGCCAAATCTTTGAAACCCACTTGGGGTGGGCTGCTATGAAACAAGGCTATAGGGCCAACACGCCGGTATTCTCAGGAGCAAATGAAGAGCAAATCCAAGAAGAGCTCAAGAATGCAGGCCTAACCGAAGATGGCCAAGTTGTTCTCTATGATGGGCGCACCGGTAGAGCCTTTGACCGCAAGGTGACGGTTGGGGTTATGTATCTGATGAAATTGAACCACCTTGTAACCGACAAGATCCACATGCGATCTATCGGTCCATATTCTTTGATCACCCAACAGCCCCTAGGAGGAAAAGCTCAACAGGGTGGACAAAGGTTTGGTGAGATGGAGGTATGGGCGCTCGAAGGATACGGAGCAGCTCACACTCTCCAGGAGATGTCCACGGTTAAATCAGACGATGTAGTGGGAAGATCCTCAGTTTATGAGTCAATTATCAGAGGTGAAAAGATTAAGAAGCCAAACATTCCTGCTGCGTTCAACGTGATGATTAACGAGCTGAAAGCCTTGGGACTATCAGTCGAGAAAGTAAAAGAAGATCAAGATGGCATACGGTAACAGACAAGACTTCGACGGCTTACTCATTAAGGTAGCCTCTCCTGATGACATTCTTTCGTGGAGCTATGGTGAGGTAACTAAGCCGGAGACCATAAACTACAGAACTCAACGTCCCGAGAAGGAGGGTCTCTTCTCCGAGCGTATCTTTGGTCCCACTAAAGACTGGGAGTGCTACTGCGGTAAGTACAGAAAGATCCGTTATAAAGGTGTGATTTGTGACAAGTGTGGAGTTGAAGTTACCCGGTCCATAGTTCGTCGTGAGCGCATGGGACACATTGCTCTTGCTGCTCCAGTAATGCACACCTGGTTTTTGCGTAGTACGCCATCAAGAATCGGCCTACTTCTAGATGAGTCAGTACAAAAGATTGAAAAAGTGGTCTACTACGCAGCCTACATCGTAACGGGAGTCGATGAAGACAAGCGCAAAGCCGCTATGGAGGACATCAACAAAGAGTTCAAGGCTAAAGAAGAGGCTGGCGATCTCAAACGCTCAGAGTTGAAGTCAGCTGTTAATGAAGCTAGAGACTTTCTCACTTCTCTCAGACCAGGACGTATCTTGGGAGAACAGGAGTTTATCAAATTCGGTCGCCGCTTCAGTCACGTCTTTAGTGTTAGCGCTGGAGGTGAGGGCGTAAGAAAGGTGTTAGAGAACATTGATCTAGCCAAGGAAGAAAAGGCAGTCGAGAAAGAGCTAGACGAAACGAAGGACGCCACCCGTACCAAGAAGCTTCTGCGTCGCCTGAAGCTTGTTAGGTCAATGAACCTAAGTGGCGTAAGGCCAGAGTGGATGGTAATGACTGTTTTGCCAATCATTCCACCTGATCTACGACCAATGGTCGCCCTTGATGGCGGAAGGTACGCAACCTCTGATTTGAACGATCTATACCGCAGGGTTATTAACCGCAACAACCGCTTGAAAAAGTTGGTAGAGCTTGGTGCTCCAGACGTCATCATGATCAACGAGAAGCGCATGCTCCAAGAGGCGGTAGATGCCTTGATAGATAACAGCCGCGCCTCTACCCGACAAAGTGGAGGAGGCAAGAGGCCACTCAGGTCTCTCGCTGATATGTTAAAGGGTAAGCAGGGCCGCTTTAGGCAGAACCTACTCGGTAAGCGTGTTGACTATTCTGGCCGTAGCGTAATTGTGGTCGGTCCTCACCTCGCTCTTGATGAGTGCGGCATTCCTAAGATTATGGCTTTGGAGTTATTCCGACCATTCGTTATCGAAAAAATTCTTAGCAGAGGTCTGGCACACAACATTAAGATGTCCAACCGTCTTATAGAGCAGGCTCCACCGGAAGTCTGGGAGATCTTGGAGGAGGTTATTGCAGATCGAAAGGTGTTGCTCAACCGCGCTCCCACACTTCACAGGCTCTCCATTCAGGCTTTCAAGCCAGTTCTAATCGAAGACCTGGCTATTCAGATTCCACCTATGGTTTGTGCTGCATTCAACGCTGACTTCGATGGCGACCAGATGGCTGTTCACCTGCCTTTGTCTGACGAGGCCCAGGTTGAGTCATCCATACTAATGCTCTCAAGCCTGAATCTTCTAAAACCTGCCTCGGGAGATGCTATTACCGTTCCTACCCAGGACATTGTCCTCGGTTGCTACTATCTCACTAAGGAGGTTGCTGGAGCTAAGGGGGAGGGCAAAGCCTTCGCCGATGAGAAGGAACTACGGCTTGCCTTTGATTCCGATGAGGTGGCTATCAACGCCATGGTTAAGGTGAGGACCAGCAAGGGTACCCTAGACACAACTTGCGGAAGAGTCTTCTTTAACGAAGCCCTGCCTGAAGACTACGGGTTTGTGAACGAAGCGCTTACCAAGAAAGCCCTTGAGAAACTTGTCGGCAAGCTCATTAATCGCTATGGGTCCATATCAACCAAAGAGATCTTGGATCGCATCAAGGGAGTGGGCTTTAGGTTTGCTACACAATCAGGTGTTACTTGGGGTATGGCAGACCTTATCGTCCCAGCTGAGAAAGGGGCCATCTTGAAGGAAGCCGAGGAGAAGGTGGCGGAAATCTACCGCCACTACCGAGATGGACTACTCTCACTAGAAGAGCGCAGAATGCGTGTCATTGATGCATGGACAGACGTTTTTGTGAAGATTAGGGAGCTAGTGCCAAAGGCACTGCCTGAGCACGGATCTGTGCGTACCATTGTGGACTCTGGCGCTAGGGGCACTTGGAACCCAATCAACCAGATGTCCGGAATTAAAGGTGTAGTGCGTAATCCGAAAGGAGAAGACATAGAGCTACCTATTCGATCCTCTCTTAAGGAGGGACACAACTCTCTTGAATACTTCATCTCCACTCACGGCTCAAGAAAAGGTTTGGCAGACACAGCTCTAAAGACGGCTGAAGCTGGATATCTAACCAGGCGCTTGATCGACGTAGCTCAGGACATCGTGGTTCGTGAAGACGACTGTCGAACTACCCGTGGCGTCACCCTCTACCGCAACGACGGAAAAGACTTTGAGTACAAGCTTGGCTACAGAGTCTTTTCAAGGACAGCTCTCGAGGACATCAAGGATGGCCGCAAGGTTCTGGTCAAGGCAGGGGAGTTAATCGGCAAGGATGAAGCTGAGGCTATTGAAAACTCAGATATTCAGGAGGTTGAGGTTAGAAACCCAATGACCTGTAACACACTCTACGGTATCTGCTCCAAGTGTTACGGCATGGATCTTGGCACTAGTGAGTTTGTGAAGGTTGGTGAAGCCGTTGGTATCGTAGCTGCTCAATCTATTGGTGAGCTGGGCACGCAGCTAACCCTGCGTACATTCCACGCTGGTGGTGTAGCTGGTGAAGATATCACAACTGGTCTGCCCAGGGTGGATGAGCTGTTCGAAGCTAGAAATCCAAAATGGAAAGCTGTTATCTCGAAAGTTGACGGTAGGGTTGAGAAGATTGAAAAGACTGAGAACGCTACCGTAATTCACGTACACAAAAAGGCTGAGGGTAGCCGTAAGGGTCGCACAGTAGAGTACCCGATTGTTGGTTCAAGGAAGATCTTGGTCAACGAAGGCGATTCAGTAGAGGCGGGTGATGCTTTGTGTGAGGGTAACCTAGATCCTAAGGAACTGCTGAAGTACAAGGGCAAGGAAGTGGCTCACAGGTACATAGTTAAAGAGGTGCAAAAG
>CAYMRK010000040.1:0-5038 GCA_964392905.1 uncultured Candidatus Saccharibacteria bacterium
CAACCAGCCCTGCGAAAATCACGCGTGAGCTGAAGGGACTCGGATAGCCAGAGAAATCGCCCGCCAAATCCACGCCGCTGCCGACGTCGACGTCTCCGCCGAACATGTCGCCGATGAAGTCACCAGCGCCTTCGAACAGCTCGAAGATCTCGCCGACCACGAAGGTCAAGAGCAACAGCCCGAAGGCTGAAAGAGCAATCGCCAAGTAGACGATGCCCTCGATATTGATGCTCACGGCTTTTCACACTCCTCTCTTGGACTATCAAGGTGCGCCGCAAACGGCGCTTACGAACGCATCCCTTTGCCCGGCATTCTTACCATAGTCTTGACTATGTGTCAAACATTAGGCGGTGCTATCTGCTTTGATTATAAGCGAGTGTGCGTATAATGAGTCTACGACTAATTAGATTGTCTACTATGCCTAATTTTAAGAATCCTGATGGCAAATCTCTATTTGCTAAAGAAGAGGAAGTTCTCTTCTTTTGGAAAAAGAACAAGATTTTTGAGAAGTCTCTAAAGAAGAATCCTAAAAGCAAAATCTTCTCATTCTACGACGGCCCGCCCTTTATCACAGGCCTCCCTCACTACGCCACCCTCCTCCCGTCAATCGCCAAAGACATCATCCCTCGCTATCAAACGATGAAAGGACGCTACGTCCCCCGTGTTTGGGGGTGGGACGTCCACGGGCTGCCGGCTGAAAACAAAGTTGAACAAGAGTTGGGACTCAAGGTCAAAAAAGATATTGAGAAGTTTGGCGTAGGAAACTTTATTGAAGCCGCTAGGAAGTATGTGGCTAAGGGATCTGCTCAGTGGAGGTGGTATATAGATCACATTGGCCGCTGGGCGGATATGGACAAACCCTACCGCACAGATGACCTAAGTTATATGGAGACTGTCATCTGGATCTTCAAACAACTCTACGATCAAGGCCTTATATACAAAGGTAAGCGTGTTTCTCTCTACTGTCCTCGCTGCTCTACGCCTCTGTCGAAGTTCGAAGTAACGATGGATGCTGATGAAAACTATAAAAACGTGGATGACCCGGCCGTAACTGTTGCCTTCAAACTTAAAGACCACAGAGACACCTACATCCTAGCTTGGACAACCACCCCCTGGACTCTGCCAGCGAACAACGGTCTAGCCGTTAACCCGAAGATTAAATATGTAACGATCTCCAACGGCAAGCGTAAATATATTCTGGCTAAAGAGGCTCTTGAGAGATACCCTCAATTCAAAGACTGGAAGACCCTAAAAACACTCCCCGGCAAGGAGCTTGCTGGGGAGTCGTTCGAACCGCTCTTTGAACCTCTTTTTAATCCGGATCCCAAGAAGGACTACAAAGTCTGGGCGGCTTCTTTCCCAACTACCGAAGAGGGAACGGGTGTCGTTCACATTGCCCCGGCTTTTGGTGAAGACGACTTCAATCTGGGGCAGGCCAAAAAGCTCTCTATCCCCCTAATCCTCGATGAGGACGGCAAGTTTATGGAAGATCTGCCCTTCCCTTGGGCTGGTGCATACTTCAAGAAGGCGGACCCAGCCATAACCGAGGCCCTAGAAAAGAAAGGGCTTTTGGTAGAGACCGGCCGCATTACGCACTCATATCCACACTGCTACAGATGCGCCACCCCCCTTATATACATGGCCCAGGACGCCTGGTACATGAAGATTGATCCCTTGCGCAAAGAGATGCTCAAGACCAATCAGCAAATCAACTGGGTGCCTAACCACTTCGGCAAGAAGCGTTTTAAATACAACCTCGAGAACGCCCCTGACTGGTCTCTCTCGCGAGCCCGGTACTGGGGCACCCCTATGCCAATCTGGGAAACTAAAGATGGAGAGCGCATTGTTGTAGGGTCAATTGCTGAGATCGAAAAACTCTCAGGTAAGAAGATCAAGGATCTGCACCGCCCTGGTATTGATGAAGTGGTATTAACCACTCCTTCAGGGGAAAAGGCATACCGAGTAAAGGAGATTTTGGATGTGTGGTTTGAGTCAGGCGCCATGCCATACGCCCAAGACCACTATCCTTTCAAAAACAAAGCTACTTTTGAAAAGGGCTTCCCGGCGGACTTCATTATCGAATACACCGGCCAGTTGAGGGGCTGGTTCTACACTCTCCACGTCTTAGCCACCGCCCTCAAAAAGAAGCCTGCTTTTAAGAATGTAGTAGTGAGCGGTGTGCTTATGGGAACCGACGGCAGGAAGATGAGCAAATCTTACGGAAACTACCCCGACCCCAAGCTCACCATAGAAAAGTATGGAGCCGAGTCTTTGCGCCTCTACTTCATGGCCAACAAAATCATGCTCGGTGAAGACCTGGACCTGAATGAACGAGATATCCAAGAAGCGCGTAACTCAATTAACATCCTCCACAACTCTCTGAAATACTTCACCACCTACGCCAACCTACATGGCTGGCAAGCGAAGAACAAAAAACCTTCAACACATGTGCTCGACAAATGGATCAGCGCCCGCTTGGAACAGCTGATAGATGAGTACTCTACCGGCCTCGACAACTTCGACTTCCCCGCCTCCACTAGACCCATAGCGCCCTTAATCGAAGACCTCTCTACGTGGTATATAAGGCGCAGTCGCGATCGTATCGCCGCAGGAGACGCTAAAGCACTCTCCACTCTCTACGAAGTCCTCCTCAAACTCTCTAAAGCCATAGCGCCGACCCTACCCTTCACGTCGGAGCAGGTTTACGGTTCTCTTAAGGGACCGAAGGACCCAGAGTCTGTGCACCTATGTGATTACCCTAAAACCAACAAACGGCTCGTGTCATCCAACAAGACTCTTCTCGAGAAGATGGAGCTTATAAGATCTTTTGCTTCAGCTGTACACAATCTACGGGCTGAGGCTAAACAGCCCTTGAGGCAGAAGATGGCTAAGGTTGTAATCAAAGGCTCTAAAGGCCTTAAGTCCAGCAAGGAGCTGGTGGAGCTCCTAAGAGAGGAGGTTAATGTGGAGCAGATTACTTTCGACACTAAGATGGGTAAAGACTTTATTAAAACTAAAGTGGGCTCTGTTACAGTGGCTTTAGATACCAAACTCACTGAGAGCCTAAAGCGCGAAGGATTGCTTAGAGAACTGCTAAGGCAGCTCCAGGATGTGCGCAAGAGACAAGGCCTAGAAGTCGGTCAAAAGGCTAAGTTGAACTACTCCACCTCCGACAAGCAATTGACTGAGCTGATTGAAGAGAATGTTGATTCGATAAAGGAGGCAAGTCACTTCTCTGAGGTAAAAGAAGGTGCTTCAAGCGAAGGGATTGAAGTAATGGATGGCCGCTTGAAGGTGACCATTAAAACTTAACTACATCCTCTCTACAGTCTTGATGCCGAGCAGACGCAAACCGTTGCGCAAAACTACGGAGCTCGCCTTAACCAGATTAAGACGTATGTTCCTCAAATCAGGCTCTGAATACAAGACTGGCTCGCTGTGGTAGTAGGAGTTAACCTGTTTGGCTAGTTCGTAGAGATAGTTAGCTAGGTGGCTCGGCATATAGCTATGGCTCACTCTCTCAAGTGCATTCGGGAATTCAGCTAACTTCATCACCAAAGCCAGATCGCTTTCTCCCACAAGTGCCTTTAGGTCCACCTTGGGCACTCGCTTGGCTTTTCTCAATATGCTACGCAACCGCGCATAGGTGTATTGAAGATACGGCCCGGAGTTGCCTTCGAAAGAGAGCATCTTGTCCCAGTCGAATACGATGTCCGAGAGTCTATTTTGAGAAAGGTCGTTGTACTTTACCGCCCCTACTCCTACGGTCTCTGCGACCTCCTTCATCTCACCCTTCTTATATGACACCTCTCTGCTGACCAAAGCCTCATGGGAAAGCTTTATGGCTCTCTCTAGGAGTTCGCCGAGCCTAATGCTCGTGCCCTCACGGGTAGATAGTTTTTTGCCAGACTCGCCTCTGACTAGGCCGAACTTAATGTGCTCTAACTCCGGCATCTCTTTGCCCTCTACCAACTCAATGGTTCTCACTAGGGTGAATAGCTGGCTGAAATGGAGCGCCTGTTCGTTTGCCACCACGTACAGTATCTTTTTGGGCTCGTATTCTTCTACTCTGTGTTTGAGGCTGGCAATATCCCGCGTGAGATAGAGGGTTGCTCCGTCACTTTTTTGCACCATGGCCGGGGGCAAATCAAAACGCTCTAAATCGGCCATCAAGGCTCCTTCGCTTTCGTGAACCACCTTCTCTCTTTTAAGGAGCTCGATAATCTTGGGTAGATCTTTTTCGTAATACGCCTCTCCCACTTGCACGCTAAAGCTCACGCCCAGGCGGTTATAGACCTTACCAAACTCTTTTAAGGATTCTTTTTTGAACCAACGCCATAACTTGCGATTAGCTTTGTTGCCCTGCTCGAGCTTATGGAACTCCTCTCTGCCTTCCTCTTCAAGGGCAGGGTTCTCCTTGGCTTCCTGGTGGAATCGAACGTAGAGCTTTTCTAGCTCCTCAATAGGACTTTTTCGCACTTTGCTCCTCTCCCCCCATCTTTTGTATGCCGCAATGAGCTTCCCGAATTGAGTGCCCCAATCGCCGATATAGTTCCAGCGCACAACCTTATATCCCAAATACTCAAAAACATTAGCCAGAGCATCCCCGATAATGGTAGATCTCAAGTGCCCCACGTGCATCGGTTTAGCAATGTTGGGAGCAGAATATTCTACGATAATCGTCTCTTTTTCCTTAGTACGCACCCTCCCCCATTTAGTACCGGCCCTAGAGATTCTCGAAAACTGGGCCCTTACAGCCTCTGGAGATAACCAGATGTTTAAGAATCCTCCTCCGGCGACCTCAATGCGATCGAAGAAGTTGGCTGGGGCATTCTTGTGAAGAACGCTTCGCAGCTCTTCGGCTGCATCTTTTGGGGAGACACCATCCTTCTCTGCCAAAATGAAGGCGGCGTTAGTAGAGAGGTGTCCTCTCTCTGGGGAATTCTCTACTTTTACTTCAAATTCTTCGTGGCCTAAGCGATTTGCTATTACATCCCTAAGGGTCTGGATCATTTGTTAGTTAGTAATATTATGCGGC
>CAYMRK010000041.1:0-2837 GCA_964392905.1 uncultured Candidatus Saccharibacteria bacterium
GATGGAGGAGGTAGCGGATCTAATCTATAGGTCTATTAAGGGCGAAAAGGAGGTTAAGGGAGATGTATTAAAACTATGCAAGAAGTTTCCGGCCAAGCGATTTCTAGCGAAATCATAGAGCAGCTCAAAGCTCTTCCTCAGCCTAAAGGCATCCTGGCAGCAGTTTTAGTGGGTCAGGATCCTACCTCCGAGAGCTTCCTTAGGCAGAAAGAGAAGGTTGCCAAAGCCCTAGGGGTGGATTTTAGGCGCTATCAATTTCCAGCAGAGCTAAAGAATGATGAATTGCGCAGCGAGGTGGGCAAGTTTGCCAAAAGCAGCGTTACTAACGGGATTATCGTGCAGCTTCCTTTGCCCGAGGGAGTAAACAAACACTACGTTTTAAACGCCATTCCTCCCAAGAAGGACGTAGATGTACTGAGCGAGCGCGCTCTGGGTGCCTTCTACAACGCCCGCAATCTTATTGCTCCACCCGCAGTTGAGACAGTAAAGGAAATTGTTGCCAGGCAGGGAATCAATCTAGCCCAGTCTAGAGTGGCGGTGGTGGGGTTAGGGGCATTAGTCGGCAAGCCTATTGCCCTTTGGCTTATGGGACAATCTCGCGAGATTTTCCTGGCCGATAAAGGTAGTGATCTAGCTATGCTTAAGGATGCCGACTTAATAATCTCGGGCGTAGGCGAGGCAGGCCTCATCAAACCCAGCCTTTTGAAGGAAGGGGCAGGCGTTATAGACTTTGGATACTACTATTTCGAGGATGGTCGCCTGGTGGGAGATTTAGATACAACCAAGGGAACAGAAAAACTAAGCTTCTATACCCCGACTCCGGGAGGAACAGGCCCCGTATTAGTAGCTAAGCTAATAGAGAACTTCTATAAACTCAGCCAAAGCCAAGATGCTTAAGCGAATATTTACTGCTATCGGACTACTTGCTCTTCTGGCAGGCATTGTTTTTGTTTCACAGAATCTAACTCGAGAGCGCATTTTACAGATTGATAAAGGAGGCGAAGCAGAGCAGGCTAAAGACGTTGCGGTTCTGGTGCTTGGGCAAGTAGGCAAGGGGCAGGGCGGGCGTTGGCATTACTCTCCGGATCTCACCGACGCAATAGTTCTGGCTTACTACAAGGCCGAGACAGACACCATCAACCTCATATCTTTACCCCGAGATTTGTATGTTGAGTTAGACGGAAGGCGTTTGAGACTCAACCAAGCTTATTCAGAGAAGAAGGTGGATGAGCTTTTGGCTCTTATGCCGGAGATAACAGGTGTGGAGGTAGAAAGATATGTAGTTTTCGACCTCGATTTAGTAGAGCAGGCCATTGATAGTCTAGGAGGGATAGATGTTGATCTGCCAAAGAAGGTAGTTGACCCAGTCTCTGGCTTTACTCTTCAGGCAGGCCTACAAAGATTAGACGGTGGGGACGCCGTATGGTTGATAAGGAACCGCTTTGCGCCAGAGGGGGATTTCTTTAGGGAAAAGAACCAGCACTTGGTAGTAGAGGCAGCCTTCAGGAAGTTTGAGACCCTATCTGCAATTAGAAAAACAGTCGTAGCCTTCAGACTTTTACCTAAGGTCAGCGAAAGCGAAGCTAACTTCGACCTCAACGACCTTTTCTATGAGTTTCGCAATAGTCAGGAGGCAAACTTCAACAGTATAGTGCTCGACTTTGGCACCGGGTTATTAGTCAGCAGCAGCATAGAAACGCCGACAGGCCAGAGCGCCTACATCCTAGTTCCTAAGGAAGGCGTTAACCAATACGCCCAAATAAGGGAGTTCATTCAAAGTCATATTAAATAGTAGGCTAGGCCTTCTCTTGCTCCTGTTTAGCCTTAATGACGGCCTTCTCAATCTCCTTAAGGAGCTTCTTGTCCTCTTTTAGGTTCTGGCGGACAGCCTCTACTCCTACACCGAGCTTTGTATCTCCGAAACTGTAACTAGCCCCAGCTTTTTTTACGATATCCAATTCAAGCGCCAGGCCGAGAACATCACCTTCGTAGGAAATGCCCTCGCCATACATAATGTCGAACTCTGCCACCTTGAAAGGCGCAGCCACTTTGTTCTTTACCACCTTGGCTTTGGTGCGAGATCCAATAACATCGTCTCCCTTCTTAAGCTGGGCTCTGCGGCGGATATCTATACGCACGGAAGAGTAGAACTTAAGCGCTCTGCCGCCGGGAGTTGTCTCTGGGTTGCCGAACATAATGCCGATCTTTTCACGTAGCTGATTAATGAAAACCACAATCGTGCCGCTTTGAGATGCTATAGCAGCTACCTTACGCAGTGCTTGGGACATAATGCGGGCTTGGAGTCCAATGAACTTAGACTCCATATCGCCTTCAATCTCTGCCTTGGGGGTCAGGGCAGCAACTGAGTCCACCACCACAATATCAATAACCTTTGAGCGAATTAGGCTCTCAAGAATGTTTAGCGCCTCTTCCCCGCTGTTAGGCTGTGAGATTAAAAGCTCTTTTGTTCTCACGCCGATCTTTTTGGCGTACTCTGGGTCGAGGGCGTGTTCTGCATCGATAAAGGCAGCCTTGCCTCCCTTGGCTTGAGCTTGAGCTATGGTGGAGAGGGCAAGGGTAGTTTTCCCAGAAGACTCGGGGCCAAAGATTTCGATAATTCTCCCCTTGGGCAGTCCTCCTACGCCCAAGGCTAAGTTTAGCGATAGTGAGCCGGTGGAGATGGAGTCTACGTCCACACGCCTGGCATCACCCAGTTTCATAATGGCCTCTTCTCCGTACTTGTTGCGGAGAGTCTCAATGAGGCTGTCTAAGTCGTTAGCCTCAACTTCTTTGGCTTCTTTAGTTGTTTTCTTTTTAGCTGGCATCTTCTTCGGTTG
>CAYMRK010000041.1:2861-4944 GCA_964392905.1 uncultured Candidatus Saccharibacteria bacterium
AGGTATTTGAGCGTCTTCCTCTGCGGTCAGTTCAGGCGTTTCGACAGCTTGAGGAGCTTGATAGAAAACCTGTTTAACGAGAGTAGTCTCGCGTCCGAGATAACGGCTCGCTACAAATTCTAAGGTGTTAAGCCCCGGTTCTAGTTGAACCTGCTTCTCGAAGCGTCCGATATCATCAGTATAAATGATTTCGCCATTTAGGGTTAGCCTATCATCTGGATTAATGAGTCCTGTGACTGTAATCACAGACTCTTCAGTGGTCTCAGGGACAGTAACCTCTATGCTGGGTTTGCCCACAATACGGTTGAAGTTCAAAGCTAAAAGTAGAATTGCCACTGCGCCCACAGCCGCCCCCAGAACCACACCTCTACTAGCCTGCTTAAGAGCGAAGCGATTAATCGGCAGCCTATCCTTCTCTCCAGATGAGCGTGCCTCTGAGGAGGATCGATACATCTGCCATAGGTGATCACCTTCGGCCCCAAGTACATTCGATATCTTGAACAAATAACCTCTGATGTACGGCCTTGCCGGAAGATTATCAAAATCACCCTCCAGAATTGCATCCACGAAGCGAGAGGGTATATCGGTCAAACTAGACAGCCTAGCTGGGCCTATCCCCTTGGCCTTCATGAGCTTTCTAATCTCCTCAATTAAGTCCTCTTCGTTAGCCATAGTATTCGTTGTTTTCGTCTTCCTCTAGTGTGTCCGAAACCTCGTCTGGGCCCAGGTCGACTAGAATCTCCCTAGGCTTGGATCCGTCAGGAGGGCCTATCACCCCCTTGGCTTCCATGATGTCCAAGAGGCGTGCTGCCCTAGCGTAGCCTACCCTTAGTCTTCGCTGTAGCAGAGAAGCAGATGCCTTCTTGGCTCGAAGCACGATGTCTAGAGCCTCATCGTACAAATCATCATCGTCTGAACCATCCATCTCGTACAAGTTTGGTTTGTCCAAACTTTCACCCATCTCCTCGGTTAAGCTATCTTCGGGAGCACTTTGATTCTCTTTAACTATGAACTTTACAACCTTTGAAACTTCATCTTCGCCGATGTAGTTGCCTTGGATACGCTTCGGCTTTGAGTGATCGGAAGAGATGAAGAGCATGTCCCCTCCACCAAGCAGCTTTTCAGCGCCTGCCATATCTAAAATCGTGCGGGAGTCAACCTGGCTTGCTACCTGCAGTGCTATACGTGAGGTAATGTTCGCCTTAATGAGGCCGGTGATTACCTCCACCGAAGGCCGCTGGGTTGATACAAGCAAGTGAATGCCCGTGGCTCTAGCCATCTGAGCTAATCTAACGATTGCTCCCTCAACCTCCCGGCCGTAAGTACTCATAAGATCTGCTAACTCGTCGATGATAATTACTAGGTAGGGCAATATATCATCATCCCGATCTTTGTTGTATCCAACTATATCCCGTTTGCCTGCGTCGAGTAGAAGTTCGTAGCGTCTTTCCATCTCTTGGATTGCAAACTTCAAAGCCGCCACAGCTCTCTTGCCGTCGGTGATTACAGGCGAGAGTAGGTGAGGTATGCCATCGTAGATGGAAAGTTCCACTTTCTTGGGGTCCACCATAATGAATCTCAAGGTTGCAGGGGAGTTCTTGTAGAGCAGAGAGATAATTAAAGAGTGAATAGCCACAGACTTTCCACTTCCAGTTGATCCAGCAATCAACATGTGGGGCATCTTGGCGATGCTGGTAAAGATCGGCTCTCCGGCCACATCCCTACCCAAGGGAACACTAAGACTCCCCGTGCTCTTGAAGTCTGGGTAGTTGAGGAGAGATCCCAGGCGCACAATGCTCGCTGCCTTGTTCGGCACTTCTATGCCTACTAGAGACTTTCCTGGGATTGGAGCCTCAATACGGATGGGGTGAGCGGCTAGCGCTAGGCTCAAGTCTTGGTTGAGTGCCTCAATGCGAGATAGCTTAACTCCCTCAGCCGGTTTCAGGGTGTACCTGGTTACCTTAGGCCCGATAGTTATCTCACCCATCTCCACCGGAATGCCAAAACTCTCAAGAGTGCGTTTTATGATATTGGCATTAGCTCGCAGGTCTCCCACAACTGGTTTGTCTGAGCTGGTCTTAAG
>CAYMRK010000042.1:0-4942 GCA_964392905.1 uncultured Candidatus Saccharibacteria bacterium
CTTTTCGTCAGCTCTGCTAGGAGATTGGGCAAGCTACCACACCGCTTTGCTCTATGGCAGCGACCCCAATGAGGTGCCTCTAGTTGAGGAATTTAAGAAACTAATCAAGTGAAGAAAGACAAGCTAATACTTTCCTTTTTCGGGTTTAGTACTTTGATGGTTGTCCTAAGCGTTTTCGTGGCGCTTTTGGGCCTACCTACCGGAGCCGGGGACGTTATCATACGTTTCGACAATTACCACAACGAAGTACTCTGGGCCGGCAGTATAGGTCTTTTCTTCGGCGTCATCGGCGTTATTGTAGTCATGGTTTTACTCAACCTTTTCCTGGCTCGGCATATATATGAAAAGGAGAGATTCCTTGCCTATGTCCTTGCGGCTGGAACCGCTACTGTCACCTTTCTTTTCCTAGTGGCGACCCTAGGGATCGCCTTCATTAACTAGGCTTTCTTGACTTGAATTCAACAAAGCCACTATTATACGGAGGCTTATGTTCGCGGTAATTGAGACCGGAGGGAAGCAGTATCGCGTTGCTCCGGGAGACAAAGTTAAAGTAGAAAAGCTGGAAGCCGAAGGCGGCTCCAAGTTTGTTTTTGATAAAGTGCTTCTGGTACAAACCGACAAGGGAGCTAAGGTAGGCACCCCTTACGTTAGCGGCGCCAAAGTAGAGGCAGAGGTGTTAAGGGATGGTAGGTCAAAAAAGGTGGTTATCTTCAAATACAAGCCTAAGAAACGGTATCGCAAGAAACAGGGTCATAGGCAGACCTTCACCGAGGTAGAGATTAAAAAGATTAGCGGCTAAGTAATAGCCGCTTATCTTTTATCGTCTTCACCGTTATAAGCTATAATTGGGGTAATGCTTAAGCTCTACAACACACTGACCCGCAAGAAAGAGACCTTCAAACCAGCAAGCAAAAAGGAGGTTCAGTTATACACCTGTGGGCCGACTGTATACGACACAGCCCACATTGGGAATCTTAGGACATACATCTTTGAAGACGTACTGAGGCGCTCTTTGAGGTATCTGGGATTTGGCGTGAAGCAGGTGATGAATATCACAGACGTTGAAGACAAGATTATAGCCAAGGCCAAACGTCAGAAGAAGAGAATTACCGATATCACCAAGCCCCACACCAAACAGTTCTTCAGCGATATAAAGAAGTTAAACATCGAAGAGGCTGAAGAATATCCTCTGGCTACTGCCCACATAAAGGAGATGATTGCCATGATCAAGACCCTTATGGACAAGGGCTACGCATACAAGGGCAAGGATGGGTCAATCTACTTCAAGATCTCTAAGTTCAAGAAGTACGGGAAGCTGGTGGGGCTCGAGAAGATCTCCATCAAAGACGGGGCTCGGGTTGAGGTGGATGAATATAGCAAAGACAACGCTCAAGACTTCGTTCTTTGGAAGACTAAGAAGAAGGGCGAGCCTTCTTGGAAGAGTCCTTTTGGCCCAGGAAGGCCTGGCTGGCATATAGAGTGTTCTGCTATGAGTCTCAAGCATCTCAACCAGCCTATCGATATCCACACCGGAGGAGTCGATAACATCTTTCCCCATCATGAAAATGAAATCGCTCAGTCTGAGGGCGCAACAGGCAAGAAGTTCGTAAACTACTGGCTGCACGGAGAGCACTTGCTGGTGGGCGGAGAGAAGATGGCCAAGTCGGCCAAGAACTTCTTTACTCTGCGAGATATAGAAAAGAGAGGATACATCCCGCTAGCTTTCCGGTATCTGGTGCTTGGGGCTCACTATAAGAGCAAGCTCAACTTCACCTGGAGCGCTGTTGAGTCGGCTCAGAGCGGTCTTTGGAATCTGTGGCGTGAGTTAGGAAGACTCAAGTTCCTTTCTGAAAAGGAGAAGTTTAAGACCAACAAAAAGTTAGTTAAGGAGTTGAGAGATCATTTCCGGGCAGCTGTCGAGGATGATCTCAACATTCCTGAAGGCATAGCTTTGATGCGTCGGGCTATGACCGACCCAGAGATTGGCCCTACCTGGAGCAGGGAACTAGCTTTTGAGATGGACAAAGTATTCGGACTCGACTTTAGGCGTTCCGATAAGCTAGGCAGGATTCCGGTTCACATAAAGACCCTTGTGAAAGGAAGGGAATTACTCAGACACAATCAACAGTTTGTTAAGGGAGACGCTTTGAGACGCAAAGTCGAATCGTTAGGATACGATATAGAAGATACATCATACGGACCGTTCATATGGCCAAACTTCAACCTAAAGTCCCGCCACAAGACGTAGAAGCTGAGCAGTCTGTGCTCGGCGCGCTTATGATCGACAAGGATGCGATTGCATCCGTTGCCGATTTGCTCACTCCAGACGATTTCTATAAGAAAGCCCATGCGGTCATCTATGAGGCCATTCTTAGTTTGTGGGACAAGCGTGAGCCGATCGATATTCTCTCTGTCACCTCTGTGCTCAAGAATATGCAGCAGCTCAAAGAGGTGGGCGGCTCAAGCTACCTTACTGAGCTGGTAGATTCCGTCCCCACATCTTCCCACGTCCTCCACTACGCAAAGATTACTAAGGAGAAGAGGATCCTCAGGGACCTTATCAACATCTCCGCAGGCATAACTGAAGATGCGTTCCTCTCAGAAGGAGAGATTGAAGACTTCTTGGATCAGGTGGAAAAAAAGATCTTCGCCGTCTCACAGCAGTCGGTGTCCAAAAACTTCATGCCCATCCGAGACGAGATCCAGCATGCCTATGAGCGCATTGAAAGACTCCATGAGGGTGGGGGAGAAAAGTACCGGGGAGTACCAACCGGCTTTACCGAACTCGACAACATTCTTTCAGGACTGCAGAGGTCGGACCTAATCATTGTTGGGGCTAGGCCCTCATACGGAAAGACGGCTTTCGTGCTTGATATCGCCAGACACGTTGGCGTCACCCTCAATGCGCCTGTCGGGGTTTTCTCACTGGAGATGAGTAGGGAACAGGTAATTGACAGGCTGATTGCATCTGAGGCTCAGGTTGATTTGTGGAAGCTCCGCACTGGCAGGTTGAGCGACGACCTAGACTTCCAGATGATTCAGGCGGCTCTTGATAAGCTGAGCTCTGCGCCCCTTTTTATAGATGACACCCCGTCCCCCTCGGTTATTCAGATGCGCTCCATGGCCAGACGTCTCCAGGCCGAGCACAAGGGTCTGGCTCTTCTAGTCATCGACTACCTCCAGCTGATCCAGCCTCGCACAGGAAGCGAGAGCATGGTGCAACAGGTTACTGAGATCTCAAGGGGCCTAAAAGGACTTGCTAGAGAGCTAGATGTGCCGGTAATTGCCGTGTCGCAGCTTTCCCGGGGCGTCGAACAAAGAGAGGTTAAGGTACCAAGACTCTCAGACCTTAGGGAATCCGGTTCCATTGAGCAGGATGCCGACGTCGTTATGTTCGTACACCCCAAAGACAAGGGAAGAGTTGATGTCTCGCCTGAAGACGAGAACATTACCGAAATCATCGTGGCCAAACACCGTAACGGACCTTTGGGGAACGTTAAGCTATACTTCGATAAGCAGAAGGCTAGCTTCCGCAGTCTAGAGAAAGTTCATGAGGACCCCGAAGGCAATTAAACAATTAGTGGATATCTTATCCGCCCTACCTGGGATTGGCCCGCGCCAGGCTGTACGTTTGGCTTTCTATTTCATCCGCCAAGGCAAAGGGTTCCAAAAAGAGTTAGAGGAATCTGTACGTAGTCTTCAGGACGTTGGCATCTGTTCCCGCTGCTTCTACATCCACGAAGGCCAGGGGCTTTGTGAGATCTGCTCTGATGAGAAAAGAGACCACTCCGTCATAGCCATTATTGAGAAAGAAACAGACCTTATGTCCATCGAGAACACCGGTAAGTTCAAGGGCCGATACTTTGTGCTAGGGGAGCTTGGTAGGGGAGGAATGCTCGAGGCAGACCAGAAGCTTCGTCTCAAGAGCCTCAAAAGCTGGATTGATAAAGAATTAGGCGGCAAGGCCACGGAGGTTATAGTAGCTTTGAACCCAAACACCCAGGGTGATTTCATAGCCACTCAAATCATAAAAGAGTTAAAAGACTCAACTGAGAAGATTAGTAGATTGGGTGTAGGTATTCCCTCTGGTGGAGAGATTGAATTCGCCGATGAAGAGACCCTGGGCAGCGCTCTAGAGAGGAGAAAGTAGATATCTAAAAAGACAAGCACCCGCAGGCGGGTGCTTGCGGGTGCGGGGTCGGACTAATTCAACGGCCGGCGGGGAGCGGTCCTCCCTTGCAGGTCCCCTGAACGACGGTGAAGTTGGCTGGGTTCCAGCGTCCTCCTGGGACGTAGGGCACGAGGCCCATGTCTCCGAGGAAGCCGTGATCCGGCCAACTCTGTTCCTCGACGTCGACGGCCACCGCATAGTGAACGTCTCCGCTCCCGAAGGGAACCGGATACGGCCAGCTGGTGATCTCACCGGCGTACAGAAGACCGTACTCGAGGTTGTATACCTCGACTACGACCCCTGGTCGGATGTCGGCCATGGTCGCCGCACACTCGTGCAGCGGACTCTTGGCGTAGAGTCTTGGGCCGACTGACGTTGCCGGCAACACGTTGATGTCGCCGGGACAACCGTCGTCGTCATTGCATGGCGGCAAAGGAGCCCATCGCTCCTCGCAACCGAAGGGATCATCATTGCATGGCGGTGGATTGAAGTCCGGCAGCATGGTTGTCGTTGTGCTGGTCGGCAGAGGCGACACCTCCATCGAGCTTTCGCGAGACTCTCCGGAAAAGACGTCCGTTGCCACTACCCACACAGCTCCGACTACTGCTCCTGTCGCCAGGAGCAGTATGAGCGCCATAGTTGCTATGGCAGCTCGGTCATACTTACTCGCGCTCATTCAAGAGCCTCACTTTCTTGTAGTCCGATTTGTCCAGAATTGGGATAGAGTATCTAGTTAAAAGCTAAATAGGCTATCTCAATCCCGGACAGGTA
>CAYMRK010000043.1:0-4939 GCA_964392905.1 uncultured Candidatus Saccharibacteria bacterium
TCCAATACATTCCTAAGAGGGATGCCTGTCCAGCGCGAGATGACTTCGGCGATATCTTCTATGTCCACCTCTTGCTTCAGGAACCCTTGGTCCTTCTTTCTGGTTGAGGAGAAGAGTTTCTTTTCATAGCTCTCATACTCTTTCTCTGCCTTGGGGAGCTCTCCGTATATAATCTCTGCTACCCGAGTTAGGTCGCCCTCCCTTTCGGCAATTTCCTTTTCTCGCCTTAGATTATCAACCTTCTCTCTCAAGCCATTTAGCTTTTCAAAGACCATCTTTTCAGCATCCCAGCTGGATGAGAGATCGTCGTTTTCGTCCTTTAGTTTTTTGAGTTGAACTTCGATTTCCTCCAGACGTGAGGTGCGCTTAGCAGATGTCTTCTCTTTCTCCAGAGCAGCCCTTTCTATCTCAAGGGATGTGATTTGCTTGCGCAGTTTATCTATGCTGGCAGGCACACTCTCTGACTCAAGTTTTCTAGACGCAGCTGCTTCATCAATAACGTCTACTGCTTTGTCTGGCAGAAAACGATCGCTGATGTATCTAGCCGAGAGGCTAACAGCTGATATTAGTGCCTCATCGCTTATGCGCATGCCGTGGTGCAGCTCATATTTCTCCTTAAGGCCCCTAAGGATAGTTACGCTGTCCTCAATGGTTGGCTCTTCAACGAAAACAGGCTGGAACCTACGCTCCAGAGCAGGGTCTTTCTCTATGTGACGCTGATATTCTTTGATAGTGGTGGCGCCAATAGCGTGGAGGTCACCTCTAGCCAAGGCTGGTTTTAACAGATTGGAGGCATCAACTGCGCCCTCTGCAGCTCCTGCTCCCACAATCATATGAATCTCGTCGATGAAGAGAATGATCTCACCTTGGGAGTTTTGCACTTCCTTTATAAAGGCCTTAAGACGATCTTCAAACTCTCCTCTGAACTTGGTACCCGCAATTAGGGACCCGAGATCGAGTGATACGATCTGCTTGTCTTTGAGCGTCTCGGGTACATCTCCAGAGACGATCTTTTGGGCTAGTCCTTCTACAATAGCAGTCTTACCGACGCCAGGCTCTCCTATTAGTACCGGGTTGTTTTTCGTGCGGCGGGAGAGGATCTGAATTACCCTCCTCAACTCTTCCTGACGGCCAACCACAGGGTCAAGCTTTCCGTCACTCGCCATATCGGTGAGGTTAATGGCGTATTTGTCGAGAACCTGGAAGGTGGCCTCTGGGCTCTCGCTAGTGACTTTGGCGCTGCCACGTAGCTTGGACATTATTCTAAGAGTAGTTTCTCTCTTAATGCCTGCTTGTTCGAGCACGGCTTTCGCCGGAGAATCTACCTCTAGTATTCCGAGAAGCAAATGTTCGCAGGAGATAAACTCATCCTTGTTGGCCATAGCGCTTTTAGCCGCTCTATCGATAACCTTAAGAATCTCGCGCGAAAGGTATATCTGTCCCACTGAGGCAGTCGAGAAGATCTTAGGAAGTTTCCTCAGGTCTTCGTCGATTTGCATACTCAAAGCTTCCACATCAGCCCCCGCCTTTGAGAGGATTGGTCGCACTAAAGAGTCTTGATCAGACAGAAGAGATGCAAGCAGGTGAAGAGCCCTAAATTCCCCGTGATTTTGGGCTGTAGCTAAATCTTGGGCCTTCTGGAGGGCCTCTTGAGCTTTGATTGTGAAGCGATTAAAAGAGTTCATTTCGGTAGGTAAGGGTACTTAAATTGTATCAAAGTATCAAGCCGCTTGCATCTAGATGCTCTGCGGGGCAAGAGCACCACTAATTCTGGCAATAGCGGCCTCAATCTCCTTTTTGGTAGTGGGCTCTCCTAAAGTAAGACGCACGCTAGAGGCTGCTCTTTCTTGTGAATGCCCTAGGGCCAGCACAGATTTTGCTACTCTAGTTGCCCTCACCGAGCACGCAGATCCTGAAGAAACCGCTACCCCGGCCAGATCGAACTTAATCACTAAATCTTCGTTTTCTCTTCCTGGGAAATAGACATTTAAGTTGCCCGGTAGCCTGTTGTCCATGCTGCCATTGACCTCCAGCCTGGGCTCCACTGCCTGTAGGCCCTCGAGAAGTCTGTCCCTGAGCTCTGTTAGGCGCTTGGCCTCTTTGGCCCTCCTTTTTGCCACCAGCTCTGTTGCTTTGCCAAAACCAACAATAGCTGGCACGTTGGGAGTGGAGGCCCTGACGCCAAATTCGTGTCCCCCTCCCATTAGTTGGGGGCGTAGGCTTGATAGGTAATCGCTACTTATGTATAGACACCCTGCTCCCTTGGGGCCGTAGATCTTCTGGGAGGACAAAGTAATCGCATCAAGGCCAATCGTTTTAGAATCTATCTTTATAAAAGGCAGGGTTTGCACTGCATCCGAATGAAAAAGTGGATACCTCAAGCCTCGTTCCTGCTTGAATGCCTTGATGATGGCGCCAATCTCTTCTAGAGGTTGGATAGTGCCTATCTCGTTTGAACCGTGGATTATGGAAACTAAAATGGTCTGTTCGTCCAAGAGGGATCCAAGTTCGCCTGGATCAACAAAACCCTCTTTTGATACAGGCAGCTGGATCACTTCAGCGCCACGACTCATTAGAGCTTCTGCGCTCTGACTTACAGATTCGTGCTCGATGTTGGAGATGATGATCTTAGGGTTTTTAATACCGCTGCCTTCGAATATCCCGTCTACAATCAAATCGTTAGCCTCGGTAGCGGAGGACGTAAAGATGACCTCATTGAATGAGACACCGAGTTCAGCGGCAATAATACTCCTAGCTTCGTCTATAGCAGCTTGAGCTTTTTGCCCAAAAGAATGAAGGGAGCCTGAGTTGCCATAGGATTCTCTAAAGTATGGCTCCATAGCCTCGAGTGCCTCTTTGTCTGTGGGAGTAGAGGCAGCGTAGTCAAGATATATAGGAGAGTCTTTCATCGCTACTTCAAAAGCGGCTTGAGTCGGCCCAGGGTCTCCTCTAGCGTCTCTTCGTCCTTGGCAGCTATGTTTAGCCTTAGTAGTGGCTCTGTGGCAGATGCTCTTATGTTGAAAGCAAAGTGGTTCGTATAAACGCTGAGCCCATCCAACTGCCTTATGTCTGTTGCTTCGGATTCGAACTCACTCCTCACTTCATCTATGCACGCCTGCGTATCGGCAACTTGGAAGTTGATCTCGGGAGGGTAGTTCACCTTAGGTAGATCACCGACGGCCTGAGATAGGGTCTTTCCTTGGGCCTTTAGCTCAGAGACAAAGTTGATTAGACATAGACTGGCTATTATGGCTGAGTCGAAGTATCGATACTTCTTAAAGAAGTAGTGGCCGGTGCGCTCTACTCCCAGATCAGCCTCGTGTTTGCGCATTGCCTCCCATATAAACAGACGGCCAGCCATGCTCTCTACTACCGGTACGCCCGGCATCGTAAAGTCGGCCAAAGCTCTTACATCCACGACAAAGGGAGGATCAAAATATCCTTTGATGAGTAGGAAAGCTTCATATGAGTCTATGCTTGTCCCTTGTTCGTCTAGGAAAAGCACTCTGTCGGCATCTCCATCAAAGATGACTCCTAAGTCTGCGCCTTCTCTGCTAATAGCCTTGCGCAGATCCTCAAATGCATTTTCTCCCAAAGGGTTTGGCCCATGGGCAGGAAAGTCTCCATCGGGTGTACCGTTAATAATATGGCCTTCTAATTGAGGTATTTTAGGGAGCAGTTCTTCTAGCACTATGCCCGCTGTTCCATTAGAAGCATCAAAGACCACCTTAGTTTCCGCTTCTAGCTTGGCGAATGTACTCAGAAATTGTGCGTACTTATCTACGTAGTTCATTGCATTAATCTCAGCACCTCGTCTCCTCCAATAAAGGCCGCCTCTTTGCCAACAACCTTGAGCCCATTGTATTCCTTAGGGTTATGAGAGGCTGTGATCATTATTCCACCTGACGCTTTGAGCTCGTTCACGAGGAAATAGAGCATTGGTGTGGTTATCAACCCCACCTCCACTACTTCTATATCCTCGAAGTCAGCAAGGGCACCAACCACCGCCTGTCTCAAGCTCTCGGAGCTCTTGCGAGGGTCGTGCCCAATAACCACCTTGCCCTCCTTAAAAAGCTTCTCGGCAAGAGCCCTGGTTACTGCGCCGGTCAACTCTTCGTCTAGCTCATCGGGGTAGATGCCGCGGATATCGTATTTGCGGAAAATCTCTTTCTTAGAGGCTAAATCGGCGTTCATTTCCTTGTGATTGTAGCACAACCCCAGCTTCCCCTACCCGCGGTTTTGTTGTTAAATAATGGGGCATGGCTAAAAAACGTAAGCGCAAAGACAAAGAAGAGACTATAGAGCGGGAGAAGCGAGGCCTCCACCCTGACACAAAAACGAGTATCTTGTCAGTTATCTTTCTGGGGCTAGCCGTACTCCTGCTACTCTCCGGCTTTAACTGGGCTGGTCCTTTTGGTGAATACATTTATACCGGGCTGGAGATAGTGCTGGGTTGGGGTTACTACCTCATCCCCGTTGCCTTAATCTTAGCTGCTATCAATGGGCTTACTAAAAACACGCAGTTTCTAGCCGGTCCTACTATAGCTGGCGCCATCTTTTTTGTGCTTGCTGGCTTGGGAATTCTTGATATTCTAGCTGCTGGTCGCGGAGGACTGACCGGAGAGGTATTAGGCAGTTTGGAAAACTTCTTCGGCAGAGGAGCTTCTATTGTAATCAACCTAACAATCCTAGCAGCTTCTGTCCTCGCCACTTTGAACATCCCTCTGCGAATCAAGCGCAAGCCAAAAGAAGAAAAGGTTAAGGATGAGGAGCCTCGCGTCATTATGCCAGAGGACATCGACGACAAACCAGCTGATGATGCTCCAACGATCAATGGAGAGGGTCAGGAGTCTAGGGAAACCAAGTCTGCTCCTAAATCAGATGGATTTGGACTCTTTAGCGAGGGCAGTCTCAAAAGTGTTACCAAAAACTATAAGTT
>CAYMRK010000044.1:0-4051 GCA_964392905.1 uncultured Candidatus Saccharibacteria bacterium
GAGGCTGACCTACGATGTGACGAATGAGGGGATTGGCCACCAGCTGGCCGATCTTGTTGAGTACGGCAGCGTTGGCCTCGTCTGCATATTTGGCAGTCCACTTAGAAAACTCGTTAACCCAGAAGTCTTTTACCACCGGATCTGTAAGTTCGGCTATAACCTTGTCGCGGTAGTCTTTGTTGGTAAGCATACGCATAACATCGAGCAGGGTTGCCCCAGGATACTCCAAAAGAGCCAGCAGGGTGTTATTGAGGATGTATTGCATGCGGTTGCTCCACACATCAGCCCACACCTTCTTGAAGACAGCCATAATGCCGGAAGCCACCAAGTGGATGTGCTCCTCGCCCACCTTCTCCAGGGGGTTAAACCCGATTGGAAACTGCATGTCTGAAGGATTGAAGTATATGACGTCATCCAATCTTTCTTCGGGAATAAACTTCAACACAGTGTCAGCCAACTCACCGTGAGGGTCGAGTAAAGCTACTCCCCGCCCTTCACGGATGTCGTCTATGATCATGTTCTCCAGCAGAACAGACTTACCAGAGCCGGTCTTTCCCACGATATATACGTGGCGCATGCGGTCCTCCTGCTTAATGCCGAAAGTAACCTGCTGCCTGAAATTAGTCTTTCCAACTACTGTTATGTCTTTGCTCTCTTCGCTCATTGATCTTTAACCGGCAAGTCAACGGGTGCCTGACCCTTCCTCGACTGGATAGCTTTCACCCTCTGAGATTTCACCATAACGCTCGGCGGGTGGAAGACGGTAGCTACATCCTCGGTGCTCAAAACTGACGTCTTCATTTTCAAATCTGTGAGGGGCAGCTTAATAGGCTTGGGCATAGCTCTGTTTATGTAGTGTAACATTAGCATTCTCTTGCGCTTGATTAATCTCTTTTTGCGATTGATAAGCCCTACGGCACTCGGGGTGGTTAGGGTGGCTTTGTTAGGCACAAACTGATTCAGGTTCTGATCCCCAAACTGACGAATAGCCCCCATCAAAGCCGTTACGTTGGCGGGCGTAAACTCATCTTTGTCATCGATATAGACGATCCTCAAGATGGACTCGAAGGCGTTCTTGGAAAGCTTGTTGTATATAGCTTTGATCTTCTCCTGAGAGGCAGGACTTGCGGGCTTAGTAGGCTTCGGCTTGTCATCCCCTGCCTCGCCAAATTCAGGAGCAGAAACCATTGCTCCAGGAAGGTTAGTCATCACATCCCCAACATCCTTCACTACACTGCCGAGCATCGAAGCGGGCTTTCCGCCTCCAGTACCCATGATGCTCTCTATCTCCGCCTGCCCTTCGTCTCTCCAGGAATCACCAGTTGGACGGATGAGAAGCTGAATCCACAAGGCCTCGTTGTTTTTCAAAGTGGACATGATCTCGGTGACAGTTGCCAGCGGATCTAGGCGGCGGTCCTCTTCGTCATCCTCAAAGTATGTATAGCTGCGAAGTGGATAGCAGTTTTTCTTAGCAAGCACAAATTCAGTACCAAAGATGTCTCGATGAGAGAAGGGCTTGTCGCGCAGCCTTTCAACGTAGTCCTGCTCCACCTCAATGATTTCAGCGTCCGGATACTCTGAAAGCAGAGCGGATTCCACTAGGTGCTTGTGATTGACAGGGGTGCGAATGAAAAAGTGGACTCCATCAGAGAAACCGACAATCTCCAGCGACATCCAGTCCTCTACCTTGCCTTTGAAGTACCTGTCCTTGCGCTTAATGCCGAATGAATAGGTCCCATGAAGTACGGAAATCACCTGCTCCATGGCTTTGGTGGATTTGATGTTCTCCTTAGGAATAGAGATCTCCAAAAGCACCCAGTCAATGTTCTGGATGTATTTCTCTGTTATGTGAATCAGCCACCAGTCCCTACCGATGGTCAAAGCAGCCAGCGGGACAACTAGCCACCAATAAGAGAGTACTTCTTGGAAACTACTAAAAAGCTCATTCATTTAGAGAATAGGTACCACGTCCGGTAAGCACAAAACGGGGATCTCTGATTAGTTCGTTGTGAACGGTTGCCTGAGCCTTCTTGCGATCGCTAATCTCGTTCACTAGTCTGGCTATTTCACCAAAGTGCATTGGCTCACCGCTCTCTCTCAAAACTAAGTATGCCTTATCTCGTACAGTCTTGGGGTTAACGTGAAGCCAGTGATCAGCGCCCATGTGGCCATAGGGGCCTACACCAAAATACTTGGAGGCAGACAGGTAGTTAACTACCACTGCCTCTGGCAAATTGTGCTCACCTTTGATCTTTTCCATATATATTTCAAAGTCGTGCTCTTTGTGGTTCAAAAGCTTCTCGATCAGCTTCTTAGCCAGGCCGTGCGCCTGGGGATCGGTGTGCCATACGGTGTGCATGTGCTGGGTCTCATCGATAATGTAGGGACGGCCCAAAACCTTGCCTAGGAAGATTAGTTTGTTTTCAAAAAGTGGATGATATCCGTCGTGGGTACCTGATAGGAGAGCAATGTCCTTGGCCAGTAGATCGCTGCGTCGGAAATTGGCTACATCGTTTAGATAAGTTTCAATCATCTGAACAAAGGCCTGGGCCTCTTTCTCGCGCTCAATGCGCTCTTTTATAAGATTCAAAGTAGCGGCCTCAATCTGCCGCACTCTTTCCCTGGTAAGATTGTACTCCTCACCCAAACTGGCCAAAGTCTTGATTTCAGGACTTTTTAGGCCGAATCTGCGGACTACAATGTCTCGACCCCTCTTGTCATCTACTTGAAGGGCCTTCTTTACCAGGTCATCTATATCTATTTCTATAGCTATCTTGAACATAACCTAGCGTTTTAGAATACAATATTCTAGCTATACCGTCAAGGACTAACGCTTCTCCTTAACAGCTATTTACATGCTAGCACAAAAGTGGCCAAAAATTATCCACCTAGCGCCTCTCCGCCCTCTTGCCGGCTAGCAAAAGCAGTGGGCTCGCTACGAATATAGACGAATAGGTACCGGCAATCGTACCAACCAGGATAGCTAGAATGAAGTACTTGAGACTAAGCGGACCCCAAAAGAAGAGAGCAACAAGCACTAGAACGAGGGTCAAAGAGGTGTTTATGGACCTAGCAATAGTGGAAGCGACGCTTTGATCAACTACCTGCTCCATGCCTCCCCTACCCTCGGTCTTTAGAAGATTCTCCCTAATACGGTCAAAGACCACGATGGTATCGTGAACTGAAAATCCCATTACCACCAACAAAGCCACAATGAAGTTTATATCCACCGTCACCCCCATTATGGCTCCAAGGAGGGCAAAGAGACCGGCTGGCAACAGCACGTCGTGAGAGAGGGTGATCGAAGTAATGAGACCATACTTCCATGAACTAACAGGTTTAGAGACTTTTCTAAACACTATGGTGATATACAAAGAGATGCCGATAAGGACCAGCAGCACCGCCCAGGCAGCTTTGCTGCGTAGCTCATTGGACACAATGGGACTTACAGACCAGAAGTCCAAATCCTCCACTCCCTCGCCGAAGGTCTCGGTGAGTTTGCCTGCAATCTCCTGACGCTCTTCGTCCCCTATTTCTCTAAGCGTAAGGGTATAGGTGGAGCTTTGCTCATCGAAGGAAATGTTGACCTCCTCAATGCCAGCTTGGTCGTTAAAGAAACCCCTAAGATCGGCGGTTGTAGCCTCAGGAACCCTGAGATGCCAAAGGGAGCCGCTAGTAAAGTCGATGCCCAGTTTGAACCCGTAGAGAGCAATGGAGACAATGCTTGTCATAACAAGCACGATTGAGACCACTAGGAAGTAGTTTTTGTATTTGAGTAGAGTGTTGATCATTTCTCCATAAATACCCTAAGGATGGTCCTTGTAACAAAGATAGCAGAGAACATGCTCACCAGCACACCGAGTCCCAGCGTCAGGGCAAAACCCTTTACGAAACTCGAGGTGAAGACATACAAAATGACCGCCGTGATGATTGTGGTCGTATTAGAGTCCCTAATAGAGCTCCAGGCACGCTTAAATCCTTCCTCAATGGACTGCTCGGTGCTATGACCTGCCTTCAGCTCTTCTTTTGTCCTTTCGAATATCAAGATATT
>CAYMRK010000044.1:4061-4870 GCA_964392905.1 uncultured Candidatus Saccharibacteria bacterium
CATCAACCGCCATGCCGATGGAGAGAATGAAGCCGGCAATACCAGCCAGGGTCATAGTGAAGTTTGGAATAACCTTGAATAAGGCCAGCGACAAGAGGACGTATATAACAAGAGCAAGGCTCGCTACCAAACCGAACTTGCGGTAGTAGCCAACCATAAACAAAAGCACCGCTAGGGTTCCCCAGGCACCAGCCCAGATAATCTTGTAAAGCGCATCGGCGGCAGCTGAAGCACTAACTTTGCGTTGATTGATAAGCTCGATTGGAGCTGACAGGGCTCCTGCGTTAAAGCTTTCTACTAACCCCCTGGCTTCCTCAGGAGTGAAGCCTGACCCTCCGCCTGTAATCTGAGCGATGCCACCTGTAATCTGCTGCTGCACAATCGGAGCCGTCATTAGCTGTCCATCCAAAAAGACTGCCAAGGGCTGGCCTACGTTTCTTGCTGTGAGCTCGGCAAATACCTCTGCCCCCTCATCGTTGAACTGCAAAGTCACCATAGCGCTATTAGTCAGCGAGTCGAAAGCAACCGCGGCTCTCTCCAGGAGCCTACCGGTCAGCTGAGTGGGTAGATACTCCGGCTGACCGTCTTCACCTAGAGCAACCTCTTTGAACTCCAACACGGGAGTAGAGCCGATCTGGCGAGCCGCATCGTCTGCCTCCACGCCGGCTAGCTCAACTAACAGCTGATAGCTTTCCCCTTTTTGAGCGGTGGTAACGCGAGGCTCAGCCACGCCGAAGATATTCACTCTACGCTCAATAACTTCTCTAAGTCCCGCTACCGCTACGTTGTATTCACTAGGATCGATGTTG
>CAYMRK010000045.1:0-3469 GCA_964392905.1 uncultured Candidatus Saccharibacteria bacterium
AGCATGCCCAACGGAGACGCATCCTGGTGCTCACAAGGCCCACTACCGGTGAGATATCCGGCAGGCAGGAAATGCGGGTCCGCAAGGGACTCAATGCCCTGCGGGGACAGCAGGAAGAGAGGCCACGCGAGATCTAAAGGAGGAGATCTGGCGTGACCTTTAGGGGAGAACGTGAGTGGGTCCGGCCGATATTCGGCCGGGCCCCTCACCCGACTTTTCAAAACTTTACCGAAAGGAGTATAATATATGTGTTCCGCTCATAGTTTCGGATCAAGTATTTTTTACAGGGATACCTACATCGTTTGTCTCCGTGGAGACAGACTGCGGTGACCCACCTGGACTTTTCCGGGAATAACTGGAGTGGAACGATTAAGAAAGCTGCCCGCAAGGGCGGCTTTCTTAATTTAGCAAACTAGCCCTATTATCTATCTATGGACAGAAAAGCCATAAATCACCTCAAGAAGGACAAGATTATGGCGCGCCTGATTAAGGAGTGCACTCTTAAGGAATGGCCTAGTAAAGTTAACAGCTCTCCGCAGTTTCTCTTTAGCGAGATCGTAGAGACCATTTTGGGGCAGCAACTCTCAGGCAAAGCTGCCAATACCATCATCGGTAGATTCAAGGATCTCTTTGGAGGAGTGCACCCAACGCCCGAGGAACTCTTAAAGATGCCAGATCAAAAGATTCGTGATTGCGGCACCTCTTGGTCAAAAGTCAGTTATATCAAAAACGTAGCTCGGGCCGTTAAGAGTAAGGAGTTGGATCTCAGAAAGATTGTTAAGATGTCCGACGATGAGGTGCGGGCAGAGCTTTTGAAGATTAAGGGAGTGGGGAACTGGACGGCTGAGATGATCTTGATGTTTACCCTGCGCAGGCCTGATATCTTCTCCACGGGCGATATGGGGCTCCAGAACGCTATGTATAAGCACTACAAAGTCAAAAAAGGAGATCTAAAGAAGATGGAAAAGATTGCTGCTCAGTGGGCGCCATATAGATCCTTGGCCTGCAGATATCTGTGGAAGAGTTTGGATAGTAAGTAGGTAAACTCGTTTTGTAATTGAAAAGATATCAACGTCGTCTTTATAAGTAGTGACTAGCGAACTAGAAGACGGACCTTTTAATAGTGCCACTAATAACAACAAAGCTAGTCATTGGAAAGCCGCCCTACGGGGCGGCTTTCTCTAAGTTGTCGGACTGCCGGGATTTGAACCCGGTCTACATGACCCCCAGCCATGCGTGCTGCCGTTAACACTACAGTCCGCTTTTCCTACTTATACTGCCTGGCTAATTCTACGAGAAATCTAACGCCTGCTCCAATAGCACCCTTGGCTAGATACTGGCCCTCTATACTCGTCATAGTAGGGGCGATATCTAGGTGCATCCAGGGATACTTGCCCACGAACTGTTTGAGAAAAGCCGCAGCAGTTATAGCACCTCCATACTTTGTCTTGCCCGAATTGGCTACATCGCCAAAGGTACCCTTGATCTCCTCGTCGTATTCGTCCCACAAAGGCATGGGCCATACGAAATCACCGCTCTTGTCGCCAATCTTTTTACCTGTATCAAGAAGCTTTTCTTGATTAGAGAAGAGAGCGCTCATGCGCTGTCCCAGGGCGCCCATGGCTGAGCCGGTGAGAGTGGCCACATCAACAATCAGCTTGGGGTCGTAGTCTTGGGCGTATCCTAAGGCGTCTGCGAGAATCACTCGTCCTTCAGCGTCGGTGTTTAAAACTTCAATAGTTTTACCTTTATAGGTCTTTAAAAGATCTCCTGGGCGGTAGCTGGAGCCGGAGGGCATATTCTCAACTGCTGGAATAAGGCCAATTACTCTAACGGGCAGCTTGAGGCGGGCGATGGCCTCTAGGGCGTGCAGGACTGCTGCGCCCCCTGACATGTCCATGTGCATAGTGAGCGATCCTCCTTCCTGTTTGATGTTGATGCCTCCGGTGTCGAAGGTTACTCCCTTGCCGGCAAAGACCAGCGGCTTTTTGCTGCTTGGTCCGTATTCGAGGATGATGAAGCGCGGTCTTTCGTTTGAGCCTTGAGAAACGCCAATCACTCCGCCCATGCCGAGTTTCTTAATTTCAGCTTCTTCGAGAATTTTAACCTTGAGGCCGGGGACCCTCTTGGCTGTGTCCTGAGCTGCCTTGGCAAGTAGGGCCGGGGTCATCTCTCCTCCTGGGGTGTCTGCGAGTTCCCGGCAGTGGTTTACGGCCTCGGCAACTATGAAAGCTTCTTTGAAGGTTTTGGTGAGTTTGGCTGAGGGCCTTGCCTCGTAGATGCTTACTGACTCCACCTTCGGCCAGCCCTCTTTTGGCTCTTCTTTGTATTTGAGGTATGCATAATCAGCCATTAGGGCGTTTTGTACCAGCCAACCTAAGATCTCTGCCTTATCGGTGCCTTTGATGGCGAAATCAGACAAATTGAAGGTTAGGGTCTCAACCTTGCTCTCTTTGGCAGCCGATATGGCCTTGCGCACCGAGAGCATCATGGCTCGAGGGTGCCAGCTGTCTTTCTTACCGAGGCCTAGTAGAATGGCTGATCTATCAGTCTCAAAGGGGAGCCTTACAACCTGCGCCTTGCCTTTGTCGAGGTCGGTCTTCCTAGCGACTTTCTCTAGGTATGCAAGGTCCTGCTTATCGAGCGTCTTTAAGAGAGGATGCCCCTTGATGTCTGTTGCGCTAAAGAGGCCTGCTACAATGTTGTCTTTATGAGGTTTGCTGACGAGCTTTATCTCCATCGGGAACTTAGGCCTTGTTGGCCTGCTTGGCGAGGGTCTTCATGCAGTTGGTACAGGCAACCACCCTTTTGCCTTCGAGGGTAAAGGTCTTTTGCAGGTTTGGATATTTAGGTTTCTTGGGCGTGGGGTTGTAGTGGCCGCGGAGCTTGTGTCGCTTGCCGGCCATTACAGGACCCTTGCCGCAGATTTCGCATTGCTTCATGGTCTCAGTATACTAATATAGCTAATAATGGATAGCATAGCCACAGGCATATTTCAAATAGTTGTCCTCCTCTTCTCAGTAGTTATCCACGAAGTATCTCACGGCCTTATGGCCTTGAAGCTCGGGGACGATACGGCCAAGAATTTAGGCCGTCTGACTTTGAATCCCATACCGCACCTCGATCCTATAGGGTCGGTTCTTTTGCCCGCCATCTTAATTCTCACCGGCTCTGGGTTTGTAATCGGCTGGGCCAAACCAGTTCCATACAACCCCATGGGGCTTCACAAAGATCCAAAGTACGGGCCTTTGAAGGTTGCCTTGGCTGGTCCCGGGTCAAACTTGGCTTTGGCTTTGATTGTGGGGCTGATACTGCGCATTGGGGGAGGGTTCTTGGGAGAGGCTCTCACCCTGCTTTTCATCCAAATCGTCTTCATTAACGTCTTGCTGGCAGTATTCAACTTGATGCCGGTGCCGCCCCTTGATGGCTCCAAGATCCTTACCGTCATCCTCCCTCCTCGCTACTCCAT
>CAYMRK010000045.1:3555-4798 GCA_964392905.1 uncultured Candidatus Saccharibacteria bacterium
TCTCTTTGGCAATGTGATCTTTTCTCTGACGTACAACCTCACTGCTCTCATAATCGGCCCTATACCCGCATTTTGATTGACACTCACCACTTGAGGCCGTATAGTAAAGCCCGAAATGCCCACGGTTAATCAGTTAATCAAGAAGGGTAGAAAAAGAGCGCAAAAGAAGGATAGAACTCCGGCGCTCTCTTTCGGTTTCAATACTTTGAAGAACAAGCCCTCAAAGTACCCGTCTCCTTTCAAAAGGGGAGTCTGTCTGTCAGTTAAAACCGTTACTCCTAGAAAGCCTAACTCAGCTCTTCGTAAAGTAGCGAGGGTGCGTTTAACTAACGGCCAGGAAGTTACTGCCTACATCCCAGGAGAAGGACACAACCTCCAAGAGCACTCGGTGGTGCTTTTGCGGGGAGGAAAGGTGAAGGACTTGCCCGGCGTTGGATATCATATCGTAAGAGGGGTGCTAGACACTGGGGGCGTTGACGCCAGACGTCAGAAGCGCTCTAAGTACGGTGCTAAGAAGCCTAAAGGAGAATAGATGAGAAAGAAGCGTAACTACAAGAGAGAGCACGCTCCAGATGCCCGCTACGGCTCTATTACCGTTGCTCGGTTCATAAACTACATCATGGAGGACGGCAAAAAGAGTGTGGCCGAAAAGGTTGTCTATGACGCCATGGATATATTGAAGGAGAAGACCAAGAAGGAAGCTTTGGAGGTATTTGAGGCAGCCTTGGAGAACGTTACCCCTCAGCAGGAGTTGAAGTCCCGCCGGGTGGGTGGTGCTAACTATCAGATTCCAGTCGACGTGCGACCTGAGAGGAAGTTTGTGCTGGCTAGCCGCTGGATTATTGATATCGCAAGAAAAAAGACCGGCAAGCCCATGTCTGAGCGTTTGGCTGATGAGCTTTTGGCTGCATACAACAACGAAGGAGAGGCGATCAAGAAGAAGCAGGACACTCACCGCATGGCTGAGGCCAACCGTGCTTTTGCGCACTTCGCACGTTAAAAACAACTGATATGGCTGACAGAAAGTATCCCTTAGGGAAGGTTAGGAACATTGGAATCATCGCTCATATTGATGCGGGCAAGACCACCGTCACCGAACGTATCCTTTTCTATACCGGCATCTCTCACAAGATCGGTGAGGTGCACGAAGGAGCAGCTGTCATGGACTGGATGGAGCAGGAGAGGGAGCGGGGTATTACCATCACCCCTGCCGCTACCACCACCTTCTGGATTCCCACCTATG
>CAYMRK010000046.1:0-4733 GCA_964392905.1 uncultured Candidatus Saccharibacteria bacterium
CAGGTACAACCTTAGCTAGGTGAACCTCGTTACCACTAGCATTTACGGTCTTGTTGGCCGTAGCAATGGCAATGCCATCACTTCCCTCAGCAACGACAGCAGTGTTAACTGTTACCGTTGAGGAAGCACTAGTTATGGCGTTAGTTACGCCAGTGAAGTCAACCTTAAGAGTCAACTCTTTGGTAGTGCCCTTGGAAACCGTCCAATCGAAGTCCGTGAAGGCTGCCTCGCCGCTAGCGATGGCAACTGAATCAACAAGCGTACTTCCATCGTAGAGGAACGCTGTTGCCGCTGTGCCAGCACCGCTGACAGTCGTTGAAGCAGAAAGGTCAGTCAATTTAATGTCATCTTTCTCTGCCTTAACGTTCATTACCAAGAGGGTTACCTTATCCGCCTTACCGTTGGAATCGGCTACCTCGTGGTGTTGCTCTGGGCTGTCACCAGCCTTAGTGATGGTTAGCAATGCAGCTGAAGCACCACCCGGTGAAACGGTCACAGAGTTTGAGCCTAGAGCGCTTGATGGCTCACTAAGACTTACATCAGCTCCGTCAGTACCCCTTACTCCGTTTGCAGGAATAAGAACGGTGAATGAGCTGTAGCTGCTGTCAATGCTTGATCGTGCATCAACTCTCACCTCAAAGGTGGCTGTGTCATCCTCCTCAACAACTGACTCGAAGCCAGCTAGCTGGAGGGTGTAGTTGGTGCTTGTGATCCTGTTAACAGAACCTGAATCAACCTTCCTCTCAGCGAGCAACTCGCCATCTCGGTAGAGATACACCCTATCGAGAATGTTGTTAATCGCTGTGTTGAATTGAAGGTTAACTCTTGTGACGTAAATCTCGGAGTCAGTGGCCTTGACCTCAAAACCGTAGATTCCTTGATCGGTCTCTGCTTCAAACAGCTCTTCGCCAGAAGCAGGGGAAGGAGCCTTCTTTACGGTCATGCTGCCTTGATCACCGCTCTTTACTGTTCCATCACTGTCACCATCTCCGTCACCAGTAGAAACACTACACATAGTAGCGTACTTGGCCTGGGAGATAGGACCAAAGTAACCGACTGCAGGAGCTACACCGTTAGCGGCCTGCCATGCGGCTACGGCTGCCTGGGTGATAGGTCCAAAGTAACCAGTGGCTCCACCTGAGAAGGTGAAGTGACCAGTACCTTGGAGATACTGCTGCAACGCGGTTACGTCTGCACCCTGCGCACCTATAGTGAGGTTACGGGTCCAGACATAGCAGGATGCACTGCTGCCACCAGCCAAGGCTGCTAGCTGAGCCTGCAAGGCTGCAATTTGAGCCTGCAATTCAGCAATAGTCTGAGCACCAGCAATAGGAGCGGTACCCATTCCAGCCAATGAAACTGCGGTAGCAACGGTAACACCTACTGTTGCAAATTTCTTAACTAATTTGTTCATTGTTTGTTTTTTGTTTCGACAATTTTCGTTTTAGCCTGAGCTAAAACCTCTAGATCCTATTAACCCATCTCACACCATCGACCTGCCATCCAAAGAGACGGCTGATGATCCATGGAGGACCTTTTACTTTTTCGTAGCGGCGGAACAGATTCTTCCAATCCGCTTGCAAGCGGGACAGGTCTTGCGACCTACCACTAAATTGTTGTGTTGTCCCTTCGCTACGAGCCTCACACGAAAGTGCGAGGACAAGCCCCGTTTGGGGCTCTGTAGAGATTTTAGTATATCAAGCTGTAAGCAACAAGCTTCAGAAACAGAGACTGTGGAAAACAGCTCTCTGAATGAATCTCGCTCTTACACCATTTAAAACGGGCCTAACAGGGGCTCTGTTACAAGCTACCCCACGATTTTACCAATTAGTCAAAAGGCTCTTCCTGTCCTCTTTCGGGTTCCCTAAGAAGGATCACCTCTTCCCTCTCTTCGCTTGCCCCACCGCCTCCAAAGGGAATACCCCCAGCTGCCTTTATATATGAATTTGGCCCTTTACCCCCAACTCTCTCAGCCTGACCCTCATCTACCAAAGCTGAGATATCGTTGCGGACCGTTCTTTTGCTTACCTCGTCAAAGTTTCTTGTTATATCGGAAATCCGGCAGCCATCCGGAAATTGCCGGATGAACTCCAGAATTTCCGCTTGCCGCTTTCCGGGTGTATCACTTGCCTTCCGCTTATTAACACTCTTTCCACTACTTTTGCCACTAAACGGCAATGGTTCCGTCTTCCGAGCAAAGATCTTGCTGATATCTACTTCCACCTTGCTTTTTGGCTCTACCCTCACAAGCTCTGTGCGCAAGTTGTTAATCTCCCTCAAGAGGACGCCGGCGTTTATCTCATTCATCTCTTCTATAGCTCTAGCTAGCACAATTAGCCGCTCCAGCTTATCTACGGCCTCTACACTAGCTTCAGAGACAAGACCCAAGGCAGCTCTTCCGAGCTCCTTCCTTAGTTCACTGAAGTCTACCGTTTCTGCTACGCGGAAGGTGGCAAAGCCAATCTCGTTGATCAGCTGGGCAAAGGAGTCCTTATCCATTGCCGGAACTCTACCAAAAGGCAGCTCTTTCCACAACTTCCGGAAAGTGGAAAAGGTGTGGACTACCTGAGCATCCGCATTAAGCTCAAGCCAGTCATTCCTTCCGGCTTGGGAATACCCATAAGCTCCAAAATGGTTGGGGCAATATCCGAGAGCACACCGGAGTTAGTTTTCTCTATCTCTCTAGCCTGCTCCTCGCTTTTAATGCGTTGATATCCTGGGGAGACTACATATATAGGAACGGGGCTCTTGTCGTCCCCTCGCTGGATCATGCCAGTACGCAGATCCATCATCACCTCTATATTGCTGTGGGTGGAGGTTATAACCATAACCGAACCTGAAGCAAGGACAGCTTTAGTGAGCCTTCCCACCTCTTTGTCTGCAGCTTTAACGGCCTTCATGGTGGCATCAAAGTTTCCGGTGTGGGCAACCATATCTGCGTTGGAGAAGTCCGCTAGTATAAAGTCGTATATTCCCTCATTCAGAGCGTTTAAAACCCGCTCTGCTACATCTGCCACCCGCATTTCCGGGTATTCATCCACCCTCGCCTCTTCTCTGGATGGGATAAGTACTCTGTAATAATTCGGGAAGGCCTTCTGGACCATACCGTTAAAGAGAGTGGTCACGTACGCATACTTTTGGGTCTCCGCGAGCCGGAGCTGTACCTTTCCAGCATCGGCAAGTACTTTGCCTAAAGGATTAACCACCCTCTCAGCTGGAAATGCTGCGGGGATATTGAGACTTTTCTCGTACTCAACCAGACTCACGAGCTCCAGTCCCTCTGGAATGGGGTGTCTTTTAACCTCCCGTTCTCCTAGCTCGTAGTTAGGCTTGCCTCCAGCTTCGGGATCAATAAACATTCTAGCTAACTGACGCTGCGTATCCTCGCTGAAATTGAAAAAGACCACGCTCTCACCAACTCCAATTGCCAGCTCTTTCTTAAAAAGGGTAGGTGGAATAAACTCCTCGGCCGTACCCTGGTCGTACAGGCCCTTAACGTACTCTTCCGGGCTTTTTTGATCAGCCAGGGGGCCAATGGTCCCAACCATCGCACCGTATGCCCGCAGAGTGCGGTCGAAGTGTAGGTCTATATCCATCGCGTAGTGCCTGCCAGAGAGCGACCCTACTCGATCTTGGGGAAGCTGAGCGAGGAGTCTTGCCGTTGAGCCCTTGGAGCTATCTAGACCATCTGAGAAGAGATGTAGCGCAAAAGGTACCTGCTGCTTTTTGGCTAGGTTGATTAAGGCAAAGATGTGATCGAGGGCGCTGTGGCTGGTGCTCTCGCTTAAAAGCCCTACGAAGTTAACCTTAATCCCCTGCTCTTTGGCGTGAGCGAAGGCCCTAAGAAGGGTTTCGTTTTCGAAAAACGATCCATCCTGGATGGCGAGACTTATGCGGGGATAGTCTTGATACAAAACTTTGCCCGCCCCCAGGGTCAGATACCCAACCTCAGCGTTACCCTCTTCATTCCAGGGCAGTCCCACTGCGATACCGGAGGCCTGCAGAGTGCCGGCTGGGAAATTCAAGCGAACAAAACCCATATTCTCCGGATTTGCTTTATAAATCGGGTTGGAATTGTCCCGGCTCCCTATCCCCCAACCGCTTAAAACCAAAAGCACTACTGTGCGTTTCGCCATTTGAACTTAGTTTATCACACCCCCGCCCCTCCAACTCCAGCTATTGACAAAATAGGTGAAGTGTAGTATAGTGCTCGGGTACTGAAAAGTACTGTTCTTTCAATTAGTGGAAGCTTTATCGTCCCCTAGATTGTGGTGATTCTACGGAGTCGCCACAACCTAGGGGTGCGATGCTGAGCGCACACCCTGACTGCGACCCTCGTCGGTCGCGATGGGTAGGGAGGCCCGTAACTCCTCCCCCTAAGGCACATCTTCGCTGGCTCCAGCTAGCGAGACGTGGTGTACCACGGCCTTAGTGTCGACCCCGAGCTTGCTCGGGAGCTGGAGACACACCCTGGAGTGTGTACCTACTAAGACGGGTGGTGTGCGGCTCATCATCAGCATGATGAACTTCTCGGGTTGTGCGAAACGGTTTTAGGCTCGCACGACTAACTCCAAAAAGTCCCCCCGTACCGCACCGGGGGGCTCTTCTTTTATGCAGATTCCTGTTTTGTGTTTTAATAAGTGTATGGGGATTATCCGCGGTTTCTCTTTGATGTTTTTGGCCAACGGTTTGGCCTTATATATCGCAAGTATCGTGATCCCCGAAGTCTCAGT
>CAYMRK010000047.1:0-4586 GCA_964392905.1 uncultured Candidatus Saccharibacteria bacterium
TCACTTCTCGGGTGCTGGAATTAAACTGGGGCACCGTGCCGACGTTGCTGCTGGCCTCACCGGTGAATGTAACTCCATCCTCGAGACGTGCCTCTACAACTACTTTCTCTACGTCTGTACCTGCATTCGTGACAGTCCAGTGAATAGTGTACTCGGTAGCTACACCTACCCTTGGTGGAAAGGGGCCTTGGTTGAGAATGCCTGAGGCTGCATCTCTAAAAAACGCCTTCGCATCCACCCCTAGGGCGCCGGCAACGTTTATCTGCAAACTATCTGTATTGCTAGTTCTATCTACGCTGGCGCCGCTAGGAACGGTGGGTGATTCTATGCTGGCATCTATTCTTAAGATGAAGTCTTTGTCATTGGCATTGTCTATAGGAAAATCTGAGCGCACTTTTATGGCTATAGTGAAAGTCCCCTCTTCGCCTCGTGACAAGGTTCTTAGCTCGCTAAAACGACTAGAGCCCCAGGTTACAGTGCGACTTTGTGAATCGAATGAACCTGAGGTGTTGATTGAGCTGAAATCGAACATGTCGCCCACTAATCTGGCTCTAAACACAACGTTGTGAAGATCCAAATCCATGTTGTTCTTGTAGTTAATTCTATAACCCAGTAACTCACCAGGGTTAGCAAAATCTTTGGGGTCATCCAGAACAACATCTAGATTCAAGGAGGAGCCGGCGAGCAATATATCTTTCTTTACCTCCTGAACTATGAAATCGTCGTTGCCTAGCTCAACTATGATTTTTGCCACGAAAGGAAAGACGTCTGCGGTCTTAGAGCTCACTAGCAAAGACACATCAAGTGGCTCTTCTGAGTCGCCTCTTAAGAGCCACTTGTTCTCGGCTACTGGTTCTTCAGAGCTATCGAGGGTGGATAAAGAGGGACCTTCCAGAATTAGAAACTTATCAAGTGCTTCTCCCTCTCTTGGGGGAATTTGATATCTTACTTCCACCGGGAAGCTCTCTCCCGTCACAATCTGGTCGGACATGTTAACCTCCAGACTGAAGCCTTCTGTTCCGACCACTAGATTCTCTGCTGTGCTCCGCTCAAACTCAGATGAGAAGGTGTCAGTGGTGTAATTAACTTTGGCCTCCAGGGTGTAATCTCCATTAGAGCCACCTGGAAGGGCAACTAGTTTATAGGTTTCTTTGACAGAAGCCCCCACGTTCAAGTCCTCTACAGATTTAATCTCATTGACCCTATCCGTGTGCTCTAAGAGCCTGATGCGGTTTGGCAAAGACAAAGTAATGCGGGGGGTCTTCAGCGCCTCCTGGGAGTTGTTGGACACAACCACATCAATCTCGAATATGTCACCAGCCTGTATATCTTTTTCTGGAACCCTGAGCTCCACCGTCACCCCTCGATTGGCGAAGGTGAAGTAAAGATATGCGCTCGCACCAACCAACAGGGTAATACCAATGAGAGCTATGGCTAGCTGTTTGGTAAATCCGGAGCTTCTTACTGTTTTAGGAGACTGGAACTGCTTCATTAATATCTATACGCACTCTTGAGAGACAATTCGAACATAAAAAGATTATATCGGCCGGGTAGAAATAGACAACTTGATCATCTTTCCTGCACCCCTGGCAAGCAATTGCCTCCTGGCTACTTTTGGCAAAACCCATAAGCTGCAAGATGTATTTGTAAACTGGGGCATTCATCTGGCATCTCTCAACTACCTCCCGGACTGTGTACCACAACCTCTGGTCTGGCTCCCGTTGTGGTATGGTGCTACTTAGAAAGTTTAGGAACCTCAACACCTCAACGTCCCTACAAGGAGCCTTGCGAGCCAAGGCATCAATCAACTGATATGTGCCTCCCCTATCGATAATACGTACGTCTACTAAAGAGCCTACTTTCATATGTCCCGCCAGCTTGGAAGTGATCTTACGAACACTTTTAGCCAAAGCGTATACCTTGCCAAGATCTTTGGTATATAGGATGAATTGAGCGTCTTTATCGTTGCGTGGACTTGCTCCAAGAACCAGAGCAGGGGTGTAATATTCACTCATTTATACTATTTTAGCACCTATCCTAAGCCCCTTGACAGCCCATAAGTGGCCTGGGGACAAAAGTTGACATTTGGCAAGATTTCTGCTAGGATTTAGCAAATCCCCAAAAGGGGATTTTTAGATGCCTAGGGCTTGCTCTAGACACCAAACAAATGAGTAGGCAAATCATATCGGCTGCACTACTACTCGCTCTTGGAACCTTAAGTTCAGCATTTGTCAGCGACGCAGCTCCGGCTCCCGAAACAGCGGAAGCGGCCTTTACTGAAGAGGCCAATGCCCTGGTAAACGAGAGTCCGATTATCATCGCCGAGTCCGACATGAGCCCCGAAGTGAAGAGGGTTGTGACCGTCACTGTTACTGCATACTCTAGTGATGTAGAACAGACCGACAGCACTCCTTTCATCACCGCCTCGGGTACTTACGTCAGACATGGTGTTGTAGCCGCCAACTGGCTACCTATTGGAACCAAGGTAAGAATTCCTGCCCTCTTCGGCGACCAAGTGTTCATCGTAGAAGACAGGATGCACTCACGTCACACCAACCGGTTGGACGTATGGTTCCCCACAAGAGCAGAAGCAGTACACTTCGGTCTACGTAGGGCCGAGGTAGAGATTCTGTAGCCGATACTAACTCTTTAAGACTAAAAGCCCCGCATCCAGCGGGGTTTTTAGCATCTATTTATAGCTAGGGCGTTCCTCTTGGATGCCGGAGCGGTGATTAAAGAGTCTTGCCAGAGCAAACAAAAGACTTGAGAGTCTATTGAGATACGGGAGGGTGTGCCCTGGTAACTTTCGCAGACCACTCTCTTTTACCAACACAACTCTGCGCTCTGTTCTCCTGGCTAGAGTGCGGGCAACATCAAGCAAAGAAGAGAGTTCGGTGCCCCCAGCGATTGAAAAGCCTTTGAGGGGTGGGATTTCGGCCTCAATAGTATTGATGATCTTTTCCAGCTTGGTGACTTTTGCCTTGGTGATTTTCTTATCAGCACCAGCAACCTGGGCCTGAATAATGAAAAGGTTCTCCTGGGCTTCTTCTAGAATATTAGAAGTTTTCTCTTCTGACTTACCGATTAAAACGCCACCCTCCTGCATCTGGCGAGCCTTAAACTTACACAGACCCAAGAAAGAGTTAAGTTCATCTAGCGAACCTAGCGCTTCGGCTAGATCGGACCCTTTCGAAAAACGATCCTTGCTGTCTAGGACCTTAGTAGTGCCCTTATCCCCTTTGCCTGTATATAGCATGTGCCCAGGGAGGGACTCGAACCCTCACGCACCGAGGTGCCTAGGCCCTCAACCTAGTGTGTATGCCAATTCCACCACCTGGGCAGGTTGAACTCTATTATACCCCGAGCTTCTGCTTAATCTTCTTAACAGGGAGTTTCCTAAGGAAATACAGTTTTGAACGACGCACCTTCTTAGGTTCTTTTAGGATATCTACCTTCTTGATAGTAGGCGTGTATATCGGGTATACCTTTTCCACTCCCACACCAGCTACTTCGCCCCTTACCGTAAAGGTGGCGCCAGCTTCTTTCCCATGCTTGCGAGCCAAAACAATGCCTTCAAACTGGCCGTTTTTGTCATAAATCTTAACCCGCACTCCAGGCTGCAACTTTTCTAGTGTTTCTGCCTCAATCATCGCAAGAGCACTTTAATGGACCCCGGCCTATTTTTCAAGGGCCTCTAGCATATCCTGGAAGTCTTCAGGGGGGTCAGCCACCATTTTAACTGCCTTACCAGGCTCCAATTCAAACTCTATGCCATATGCATGAAGCATCTGCCTGGGAGCTTCTTCCTTGTTCTTCTTTGAGCCATAGAGCTTGTCCCCCACCACCGGGCAGCCAATTGAGGCCAAGTGCACACGGATTTGGTGGGTTCTGCCAGTTTTGGGAGAGGCTTCTATGAGAGAGTAATTATCTAATCTCCTCAGGACCCTAAACTCCGTTATGGCTTCTTTCGCCATCTTCCCCCCATGGACAGTTCTTTTAACAGTTCCTGGCTTAATGCCGATAGCCGAACTGATCGTGCCTTTGTCTTTTCGAGGGCCACCCTTACAAATGGCCCAGTAGGTCTTGTTGATCTTTCTAGTTTGAAAAAGGTTTTTGAGATATAAGTAATACCTCTGGTTGCGTGGTATGAGCATTATACCCGAGGTGTCTTTGTCGAGACGGTGCACAATACCAGGCCGCTGAGACGGATCATCTCCCACATCAGCCACCTCAGGAAAGTTCACTCTTAGCCAATCTACTAACGTCTCCTCAACTCCCTTTCCATCATCGTGCACTAACAAACCAGCGGGTTTGTTGATCACCGCTACGTCCTTATTGTCGTAGATTACTTTAGGATCCATCTACCTAAGCTAGGTAGTTAATAACTACTCCCATAGCCATTAGCTGCACAAGAGTGTGCGTGGTGTCGAGGACGAAGAGCATCCAAGGCTTGTTTGACCACAAGACGTTGTTGAGCAGTAGTGGGACCGCGAAGCCCAACCAAATTAGGAACACCAAGGTGTATGAGAAGCCACCGAAGTATTGGGCTGAGAAAGCAACTACAGCAGCTAGAGCGTAGGCAGTAA
>CAYMRK010000048.1:0-4585 GCA_964392905.1 uncultured Candidatus Saccharibacteria bacterium
TCCGCCAAACGTAACAGGTGTCCTCCATATGGGCCACGCCATCGTACTCACTATTGAAGATATTATGGTCCGCTTTGCGCGGATGCAGGGAAAGAAAACCCTCTGGCTGCCGGGGGCAGATCACGCCGCTATCGCTACTCAATCTAAGGTGGAAAAGATCATATACAAGGAGGAGGGTAAGTCCAGGCACGATCTCGGTAGAGAGAAATTCCTTAAGCGAGTTGAGGCCTTTGCTAAAGAGTCACATCAAACCATTACTAGCCAAACCAGACGCATGGGAGCTTCTCTCGACTGGTCGCGTGAAGCATATACTCTGGATGACGAGCGTAACTTAGCTGTCAAGACGGTCTTTAAGAGAATGTATGAAGATGGCCTTATATACCGAGGTGACAGGGTAATTAACTGGGACCCTAAGGGCCAAACTACCATCTCCGACGATGAGGTGGTTCATGAAGAGAGGAAAGCTATTCTTTATACTTTCAAATATGCAAAAGACTTCCCAATCTCCATCGCCACCACCAGGCCTGAGACAAAGCTTGGTGATACGGCCGTGGCAGTTCACCCTTCGGACAAGAGATATAAGGAGTATGTGGGCAAAAGCTACGAAGTGAACTTCGCAGGTGAGAATCTCCTGCTTAAGGTTATTGCCGACAAGGAGATTGACGTAGAGTTTGGAACCGGTGCCTTAGGGGTAACGCCAGCGCACAGCACCATAGACTATGAAATGGCTCTTCGCCACGACCTGCCTCTCAAACAAGTTATTGACGAGTATGCGCGCATGACGGTAGGGGGAAAAGGCATCCAGGGGGAAAAGACAACCGTTGCTAGAGAAGCAGTAGTAGAGTGGCTAAAGCAAGAAAATCTATTAGAGAAGGCTGAAGAGATAGTGCAAAACATCTCTACGGCAGAGCGCACTGGTGGGGTGGTTGAACCTCTACCTAAACTCCAGTGGTTTGTGGACGTCAACAAAGAGTTCAAGCTTGCCCACTCAAAGATAAAGGGGATAAAGAGTGGCCAAAAAGTAACCCTGAAACAACTCATGAGGGCGGTTGTGAAAAACGGCCAAATTAAGATCATCCCTAAACGCTTTGAGAAAAACTACTTCCACTGGATAGACAACCTCCGTCCTTGGTGTATATCACGTCAGATCTGGTTTGGTCACCGCATTCCAGTTTGGTACAAGAAGGATGATATATACGTAGGAATAGACGCCCCAAAGGACTCTGGATGGGAGCAGGACTCAGACACACTAGACACCTGGTTCTCTTCATCGCTTTGGACCTTTTCCACTTTGGGCTGGCCCAAGAAGACTAAGGATCTGGAAGAGTATCACCCCACTGATGTGCTCGAGACTGCATATGAAATTCTCTTCTTCTGGGTAGCAAGAATGGTCCTGATGAGCGCATACAACTTAGGAGAGATTCCTTTCCACACTGTCTACATTCACGGACTAGTTAGAGACGAACAGGGGCGTAAGATGAGTAAATCGCTCGGAAACAGTATTGATCCTGTAAATATGATTGACCTTTATGGGGCTGATGCCGTACGCATGTCGCTCATTATCGGAGCGGCCCCGGGGAGTGATAGTAAAACCTCTGATGACAAGATCCGAGCCTACCGCAACTTCACTACTAAGATTTGGAATGCATCCCGCTTTGTACTTATGAACTACGACGACTCCCTCAAAACCAAGCCCGCCTACACCGCGACCGACAGGCGCAATCTTAAAAAACTGGAGGAAACGAAAAAGCGCGCTACCAAGTACATTGAGGAATACAAGTTCCACCAGGCAGGAGAACTCCTATATCAGTATTTCTGGCATACCTTTGCTGATAAGATCATAGAGCAGTCTAAGAAAAGGCTGTCCTCTGAGAAGAAATCCGACAAGGCTGCTGCTCAAGCGGTACTGATGAAAATTCTTAAAGAGAGTATCACTATGCTCCACCCCTTCATGCCGTATGTAACCGAAGCCATCTGGGAGAAACTGCCTAAAGAAAAGGGCGACGCAGAGCTGTTAATGGTTCAAAGATGGTAAGCCCTATTGGCTCAATAGTACTCGGCCTACTTGCTCCCCTCTTTTGGCTAGGGTTCTTCCTTTTTGAAGATAGAGAGCACCCAGAGCCTAAATTTATGATTATCATAGTTTTCCTAGGTGGAATCTTCTCCGCCTTTCTAGCGCTTTTCCCAGAGGTATACCTCAACACTGCCTTTCCTCAAACTGGACCTCCATGGCAATCCAGCTTACTGATCCCTTTCGCATTCATAGAAGAACTTTCTAAGTTCATCGTAGTGTACTTGCTCATCAAACACAGTAGGTACTTTGAAGAGAGAGTAGATGCCATGATCTACATGATCACAGCCGCTCTAGGCTTTGCTGCTATCGAGAATATATACAATCTTTTCAATATCTTGGAGTTCCACGAGGTTATTCAAACAACGGTTGTAAGAGGAATAGGGGCGACTTTGCTCCATGCTGTGGCTTCTGGAATCTTTGCCTACCACTGGATGAAGGGAAGACCATTCGCCGGGCTCTTGAGTTCAACTTTGCTTCATTTCACCTTCAACTACCTTATATTACGCATTGAAGGAGACGCAAAAGTATATGCCACTTTGATTATTGTAGTGGCAGCCTTCTTCCTGTTTAGGGATTTCGAAATCATCAAAAAACCCAGGAGTGCCCTCATTCGTGGAGGCGCGCAGGCGGCTTCGCAGGGTAGCTCCACCGCCTAGCGCGCTTCCTTCGTGTTGGCATTCACTGGGTTGTCCTCTTCCTTGTGTCGAGAAGTCAGATGAGCCACTTCAGTTAGTAGCTGCCTGATCCGATTGGCGTCCACGCCGGCCTCTTCAAGGCTTTGGCGTCGCTCTCGCACTGCCTCCAGACGCATCTCTAGGTCATCGCTTTTGCAGATCCAAGCCTTGCGAGCAAGGACCTGTTCGGTGATGAGCCACATGATGAGTGAGGTGGTCTTCTCATCCTCGAGCTCATGCTCGAAGGGGTGAAGAAGTCCGTCTAGCTCGTAGGCGGCGACCTCGAACCCACCGTTACGTATCAAGGTCAGTGCTTCCTCTTCTCGATGCAGAAGGGTTGGCTGGGCTGCCAGCGCATCAGCCATTTCTCACCTCCTGGTCGTGTAAAGGTCCCTGCTTCTTGCCCTCAGTGTGGACTCCGAGCAGATACAAGTCAATAATTTTGGTATAATGAGTCTGTAATGCGCAGGCGCAGAAAACAGGAAGAGCAATATGAAGAGGATTACGCCTCTGTCCCGGTGGTTGGAAGCGACGTTGAAGGACAACTTACCATCGATGTATATCAAACTGAGGATGAAATTATTGTGGAATCCACCATTGCTGGTGTAGAGCCTGGCGATATAGATATAGACGCTACTTCTGATTCAGTAACTATCCGGGGAGAGCGCCATAAGAATACTGAGATTGCCGAAACTGACTACTTCTATCAAGAGTGCTTCTGGGGCAGGTTCTCGCGCTCAGTCATTCTTCCTCAAGAGGTAGACCCCGACAAAGCTTATTCGAATCTGAAAAACGGCGTGCTCACCGTTCATCTGCCTAAGATAAATAAAGATAGGGCGCGCAAGATCTCTGTTAAGAGGAGCTAATCACCTTTTTATATACCGCCTCTAGCTTCTTGCTAGTTGTCTCGATCGTGAAGTCTTTGGCCCTCTCTAGAGCTCCTTTGGCCAACTTGGCTCTTAGCTTCTTGTCTCGAAGAAGTTTGAGGGCGCCTTTCGCTAGGGCGTCAGCGCTGTTGGCGGTTAAAAGACCGCTTTTGCCATCTTCCACTACATCCACAACCCCGTTGGCTTTAATAGCAACAACGGGGACCCCCACGGCCATGGAGTCCACCATGATCAACCCCTGCGTTTCACTCAAGGAAGAGTGAATAAAAACATCTCCTTCTTTGAAATATCCCCCTCGCTCTTCCATCTTTACCAAGTCGGTAAAGAAGACCTTAGACTCCAACCCCATGTCTTTAGTAATGCCCTTAAGAGTCTCTAGGTATGGCCCCCCTCCGGCGATAATCAGGCTTACCTTAGAATCTTTAGCTAATACCTTTTGATATGCCTCGAGCACAACTGGAAGGTTTTTCTCCGGACCAATACGGGAGAGGTTTAAGAGAACCTTATGGTCTTTGGGGATGTTAAAGCGCTTCCTGAGCCCAGCGGGAGGGGTGCTTCTTAGGCTCTCTTGCTCAACACCCGAGGGGACAACATATATCGGTCTTTTTACTCCTTTGCCCTGAAGATACAACTTGATGCTCTGCGTAGGAGCAATTACTGCGTCTGCTTTATTGGCAAAACGCATAGCACTACTTTCTATCATACCCATAGCGAGCTCACGAGGCAGAAGCTTGGGAAGGTAATCGACGTAGAGTGAATACATAGTGTGGTTGGTGAAAACAACTGGCACCTTGAAGTGTCTAGCGAGCCTCATGCCAAACTTACCAACATCCCAGGGGTGCTGGGCGTGCACCAAGTCAATCTTTGCCTTAGCAAAATAGTCTTTTACACCAAGGGTGAGCGCTCGATAGACCTCCTGTTTCACATCTTGCTCAAATTTGATGGGGGCC
>CAYMRK010000049.1:0-4492 GCA_964392905.1 uncultured Candidatus Saccharibacteria bacterium
TGAAGAAGTTTCACTAGGAGATATTTCTCTGATGGGTGTAGTATTGCTTTGAACAGATAACCACCAGATTCCAGCCAAAAAGGCTAGACCTATTAGGATTTTAACTAAGGTTGTTTTGCTCATTTGGTTTAATAGTAAGTAGTCTCACTACGTTTATCAAACTCACCTTGGGTATAAAATATTGAGATTACTTCAGTTAACTTTGTGCCTCCTTTGGGTTTTTCCAGGAGGCGTACTCACATTCTGGATATCTGCTGCATCCGTAAAATACCCTGCCCTTCTTAGTGCGTCTTACGATAATGTCTCCTTCGTGACAATCGGGGCAGTTCATGCCAATCTTTTCCGGCTCCTGCTTAATGTTCTTGGTATTCTTACACTCAGGAAACCCTGGACATGCCATGAACTGTCCAAAACGTCCGTGCTTAATAACCATTTTGCGCCCACACTTTTCACAATCAACATCAGTTGGCTTCTCTAGCATAGCTTTGTCCTTTTTAACTTCTGAGTACTTCTTATCTAGATTTTCGGCAAATGGCTTGTAGAAATCTTTGACCATTTCCTGCCAATTCTCAATACCGTTGGCTATCTCATCAAAGTTCTCCTCTATTTTAGCAGTGAAGCTAACATCTACGATTTTAGGAAAGTGTTTTGAAAGAAGCTTATTAACTATTTCTCCAATCTCTTCGGGCTGAAAACGCCTATTCTCATCCTTCATTACATACCCCCTATCCTGAATCACAGAAATGATAGGAGCGTAGGTGGATGGTCTGCCTATGCCGTATTCTTCTAGTGCCTTAATGAGGCTGGCTTCGTTGAAGCGGGCAGGTGGCTCGGTGAAGTGTTGTTCGGTTAAAGCATCAAGCACCTCTATTACATCACCCTTTTGGAGGTCTGGCACCATTCGATCTTCGGTCTTTGAAGGCCACACCTTCAAGAAGCCGTCGAAGAGCATGGTACTGCCTGTGACCCTAAAGATGTATTTTCCCTTAGTCCCATCTGCCTTTACGTCCAAGGTGACTGTTTGGAATCTGGCATTTGGCATTTGCGAGGCCATAAAGCGCCTCCAGATGAGGTCGTATAACCTCTTCTCGTCACCGGTAACGCCAATGTTGTCCGGGTGCACAGTGGGATCAGTTGGCCTTATGGCCTCGTGTGCTTCCTGGGCGAGTTTGGATTTTCCTTTATAGAATCGGGGGGCGTCCGCAGCATATTGGTCACCCAAGCTCTTGCCAAGCCAGTTCTTAGCTGTCACTAGAGATTCTTTGGACAGATTGAGTGAATCTGTACGCATGTATGTGATGTGACCGTTTTCGTAAAGCCTTTGGGCCACCACCATAGTCTTCTTGGCACTGTAGCGCAGTCTTCGAGAGGCATCCTGCTGAAGGGTGCTCGTGATATAGGGTGGAAGAGGTCTGCGCACTGACTCTTTTTTAACAACCTCCAGCACTGAGGCCTTCGCCTTTTTAGTGTCATTGGCTATCAGCTGAGCCTCTCGGGCTGTTTTGATCTCTAACTTATCGAGCTTCTTGCCGTCTCTTTTAAGGAGATCTGTTTCGAACTTCTCCCCGCCTCCTTTGAATAGTCCCTTAATAGTCCAATACTCTTGGGGCTTAAAGGCCCTAATCTCTTCTTCACGCTCCACAATCAACTTCAAAGCCACGGACTGCACGCGGCCAGCAGATAACCCACCCCTCACCTTCTTCCAAAGGAAAGGAGACAGTTTGTATCCCACCAAGCGGTCGATGACTCTACGCGCCTGTCTTTATTAATAGGTCTGGGGGTTTGAATAGCTTTATCGATAGCGCTCTTGGTAATCTCGTGGAAAACGATTCTTTTCATATCTCCCTCTAGATCCAAAGCTTGGGCTAGATGCCAAGCAATAGCTTCTCCTTCCCTATCTTCATCAGTTGCGAGTATCACCTCATCCGCCTTAGCGGCAGCTTTTTTAAGACTAGTAACGTTCTTCTGGGCTTTGCGAGGGATTACATATTTAGGCTCAAAGCTTTTCTCCACGTCTACACCAAGTTGACCTTTGGGCAAGTCGCGCACATGACCATACGATGACTCGATCTTATAACCCTTGCCCAAAAAGCCGCCAAGGGTTTTGGCTTTGGTAGGAGACTCAACAATAACAAGCTTCATTGCTGGTCAAAATTAATTGAGTTCAAAAGTCATGTCAACCTCAGGTCTTCTAAAATGTCTCCTACGGAGCGCACCAAGACCGCTCCGTCTCTGATTAATTGGTGGGAGCCTACGTAGTTTTCATGGTCGTGCCTGCCGGGCAAAACGAACACATCTCTGCCCTGCTCAGCAGCATACCTGGCAGTTGCCAGCGCACCAGAGCGCTCCGGCGCTTCAATAACTAATACCGCCAGTGAAAAGCCGCTTATAATGCGATTCCTATGGATGAAATTAGCCCTTTCAGTTTCTTCTCCGGGACCCCATTCTGACACAATCGCCCCACCGTGTTTGATAATCTTGTTAGCCAAGCCCCTGTTGGTTCCCGGGTATACGCCATCTATAGCGTTTCCCAAGACAGCCACCGTGGGCGTGCTGGTCGATAGCGCTCCGTTGTGAGCAGCGGTGTCTATCCCCAAAGCAAGACCACTCACCACTACCAAACCGGCTCTAGCCAGCTCTGAGGCAAATGCTTCAGCAAGGCGTCGCCCTTCACTAGTAGCCTTGCGTGTACCCACGATAGCTACTGCGGGTGCGTCCACAGGCAGTCTCCCTCTGACATACAAAGTTGACGGCGGATCTAGTATCGCAGCGAGTAATTTAGGATATTGTGCCTCTCCAAAGCGCAAAACCTCGTATAGCATAGAAACGTCTATTAATATATCATATTGATACATGAGCAAGATTGATGCTGGGAAGTATTTTAGCCCACGGGTAATAATCAATCTGTCTATTCTCGTGGGATTTCTTCTGTTTGTAAGCCTGCTGGTTTCATTTTTGGGTAACGAAATCAGAGATAAAGCTGAACGTATTCAGTCTCAACGAGCCGAGATCGAAGGTAGAATTTCAGATATATCCCGACTTGCTGAGCTGAGGACTGCCGCCAGGAACGCCGAACCCGCCTTGGCTCAATTAGTATCCCTTCTGCCAAAAAGAGATGAGTTGATATCCTTCCCTAGATATCTCGACACCCTCGCAAAGAACAACAGACTGCAGCACCAGTTTACCTTCACCGGTCAAGAGTCGAACCCAGCTGAGAATATCGCAGGGAGCAGCAACTTCAAGCTAACTCTTAATGGTGCCTATCGAGACGTACTCGCCTTTGTTGAAGATATAGAAAGCGGACAATTTATAGTTAGGGTAAACTTAATTGACATGGTTGTTGGAGCCAATGCTCAATCATTCAAGGCCGAATTAGAGGGATCAGTATTCTTCCGTGGCTAAAAGCAAAAGTAAAAGTAGACTAGGTATAGACAGGTGGTTTGTTATCGTATCGGCTATCTTGGCTATCATTATGGTTGTTATTACCGCCTACTCAATTATCTTCCTTAGTAATAACCTTTTTAAGGCCTTCTCGCCCCCATCAGAAGACGCAGCTAGACTCAAATTCGACATGGAGGGCTATAGAACCGTGGTGGAATCTCTGGGTATGGAACCCACGGTACAAACTCCTTAATACTTGCCTCATTAGGCCTATTTGGCTAATACTTCTAGGGTGATGGCCAAAACCGCAGGCGCCGCCAAAACGCGCACCAAAAAGCTATTTGAGAGCACCACGCCCCTTATTGACAAGGCCTATGCCTACGCACAAAAAGCCCACGCTGGTCAGAAGCGTAAGAATGGCGAACCCTTCATAAATCACGCAGTGGCTACTGCCACCACTCTCAACGAATGGCGATTGGATGAAAATACCATTGCAGCAGGTCTGCTTCATGATGTGGTTGAAGACACTCCAGTCACTGCAGAGGAGCTTGAAGCTGAGTTCGGAGAGGAGATAGCAACCCTAGTAGAGGGAGTGACTAAGATCAGTCACGTTAAGTACAGAGGGCACGAACGCCAGGTCGAGAACCTACGTAAGATGATCTTAGCCATGGCCCAAGACTTGAGGGTATTGCTGGTTAAGTTAGCCGATCGACTCCACAATATGCGTACCCTGGACGCACTCCCTGCTCCTAAGCGGAGACGCATCGCACTCGAAACAATGGAGGTCTATGCTCCCTTAGCCTACAGGCTTGGTATGCAGAAAGTTAGCGGTGAGCTAGAAGACTTAGCTTTCCCCTATATCCATCCCACCGAGTACCGCTGGCTCATTAAAAAACTTAAATATCGATATGAAGAGATGGAAAACTATCTCAACCGAATCCGTCCCAAGGTTGAGAAGGCCCTTGAAGAGGCGGGTGTGGATGTGATTCAACTCAACTTCCGAGCTAAACGTTACTCCAGCCTATACCGTAAGTTGATCAGATATGAGATGGATATTGACCGGGTATACGACCTGGTAGCGTTTCGCATAATAGTGAAGAGTGTTGAGGAC
>CAYMRK010000050.1:0-1970 GCA_964392905.1 uncultured Candidatus Saccharibacteria bacterium
ATCGCCTATCTGTTATACAACCTTTGTTGCTAAACTAAGTTCACATCTGCCGGCTCTGGAGGCTCACCCTCTGCTGCCGCCTTCTTTCTCAAAATCATGAGGAGGTATCTGCGCTCGTCCATAAGGCGCTCTACAGTACGAGGGTGACGCGCCGCATCCATTTTCTCTTCCCAATCGTTCAAACGAGCCTCTATATCGCCTAGGCTAATTTCATCTAATTTCGCTTCTCCTCCTGCCATCTCTTTAAGGAGATTTTTATAAGCCCGGCGTTCTTGGAAGTATCCACGAGCTAGAGCTGCGATTGATCCACCACCAGCACCAGCGATTGCAGCGGGAATAAAGCCACCCACGCCCATGAAGGCGAATCTAAGGCCGCGCCTAACCGCACCTCCAGCTACCGCACCAGCGGCAAACTCAGAAAGAGGCCTACCAAATACCTTTACGCGAGAGAGCTTACTAACAAGTCTTTCCTTAAAGCCAGGCTTTTCTCCTTGAATGCCCTCTGCTAACTTGTCTGCTGCTTCCAGAAGATACTCTCGAATTTGTTCAACGTCCTCAGCGCTCCTTGAACCCTTACCAGCAAGATATGCGTGCTGTGCTCTAGCCAGTTCTTCGGGGGACATGTTGATAATCCACTCCTCAATGCTCTCGTATCCCTCCTCCCTAAACTTTTTAATAAACAAGCTGGTGCCCACAATGGCGTCGAGTTGTTCTTGTCGTAACTGCTCAAGCCCCTTAATGTGATTGTCAACGGTTTCGAGGAGTCTCTGCTTAACCTCTTCCGGGAGGCCACCCAATACCCCCTTGCCCGTCAATGTGCCCCGCGCGTACCTAGTCGTGTCTCCTATGGACATATCTTCCAAATAAGCTCTGTATTCGGCGAGCTCACCGGCGCTCATGCCAGCTATCTTAGCAGCAAGGTTGTCCCTTACTCCAAATTGCGGCTCTTCTGGAAGCTCTTCTACGCTAGGGTCCGTCGACTCTACGCCAGCTTCTCCCCCAGAGCCAAATTCGTAGTTACGGAACCTACCAAATCTACCGAGTATGCCCATAGCTTAAGGTTAGCACCGCTTTCTGAAATCTGTAAAGATTGCTCAGCCTCTAATCGGCACTTACGAGTTTCATGTTGAATGGCCTACTGGTCTGACCATTAATTAGAAGCTTCACGTAGGCATTGAAGTTATCGATATTCATCAAGTCTTCCTTGGTAAATACTGGCAGGAATTGATTCTCCAGATACTCTGCATCATCGGCTCCAACTCTGAAGGCTATGGTGGATCCGACATTACCAAAAACCGCATCTCGGATGGGCTCCTCCAGCTGCTTGATGAACTGGTGGGCAATGGTGAGGTTGAGTTTGTACTTCCTCGCCTCCGAAAGGATTGAGGAGATGCTGTCAGTCGTAAAGTTTTGGAACTCATCCATGTACAAGAAGAAATCATTGCGCTGATCTTGAGCGGCATCTTCTCTGGATAGAGCTGCAATCAAAAGCTTTCCTACGATGACGAGACCAATGAGACTGGTGTTTACCTCGCCTAGCTTGCCTTTAGATAGGTTGACTAGAATAATCTTCTTTTGATCCATCGCCTCACGGAAGTTAATCGTGCTTTGTTTTTGAGAAACGATGGGCCTGATAAACTCGTCTGCTACAAAGCCGTTAATCTTGGAGGTGATGTAGGGTGCGATATTAGAGAGCGATGCCTCTCCTTTCACCTGCTCAGCCTCTTTCTCCCAGAAATCTTTAACTATCTTGTTGGTCTCCCTGGAGAGCTTGTCTGCTCGATAGGCTTTGTCCGTCAGGACGCGATTGATATCTGGGAGAGTAGGCATTTCATGAGCCGCGTCGTCGAGAAGCAATAGGGTTGCGTTTCTAAAGTACTGATCAAATACAGGCCCCATAGTCTCGGCTAGGAAGAGCTTCCTGAAGATAGCCAACAGTTCGTTAACCACTAAAGTCTTTTGCTCTGGAC
>CAYMRK010000050.1:2056-4369 GCA_964392905.1 uncultured Candidatus Saccharibacteria bacterium
CAGCAGCTCATTGACCACCAAGGTCTTCTGCTCTGGACGTTGCAGGTCGTACTCAAGCATATTGAGACCAAACGGACGAGTTACATCGCCTGGATCAAACCAAACAATGTCTTGCTGACGCTCGGGAGGAATAACGCTCAGAGCCCACTGGGCAAGTTCTCCGTGGGGATCCATAACTGCTAGTCCTTCTCCGGCAAGAATGTCTTGCTTGATCATGTTCTTGAGCATAGTGGTCTTACCGGTACCAGTCTGACCAATAACGTACATGTGGCGTCTCCGGTCATCTTTACTTATACGCACCAATTCCTTCTGGCCACGATATGATGTCTCTCCAATTACTGTTCCCTCCTTTGGAAGATTGGCTGGGGGTTCGGCCGCCTTGTGCCTTAGGACCTTGAGGCTCGGTACGCCTTCCTGCGAGAGGCGGAGATGATAGAAGCTGGCTAGTTCTTCAGTTGAAAGCAGTGTCTCCTCGCGTTTGCCAGGTAGGCGGAAAATGTATTGGAAGATGAATTTGCGTAGCTTGCGCTTGGAAACCTTTCTAGCGTGGAGGCTGTTACCCTCCGGGTTATCAAACTGATTGAAGGCTGATTCCAGTTCGGTAAGAATCTGATCAGATCTGAGCTGTGTGGGGGCTGAAGCAATTAAACGAATACTTACCCCGAAGTGGTGCTTGCTAATCTTGCTCTTAATGGCTTCTGCGATATGCTCGTCAGCCTGCTGTCCGGAAGACTTCATCTCTTGGTCTTCCCTATACTCTTTAGCCTTGGGTGAAAGGGCTTCCTGAACATCTCTACTGCTTTTCCTTCTCACCCGATCTATAGCTGCATCAAAGGTGTGACCTTCTCGCATCTCTTTGAGAACCTTGCGGGCATGACCTCTTTGCTTATTGAATCCGTGAGGTTGAAGAACAAACTGCACTGCCACGCCCTCGCCCTCTTGGGCAATCCCAGTCATCGCTGTCACTAAAGCTGACATAGGATCCACATCCAACGATTTATACGTCATAAGAGGCAAAATGGAGTGGCTTGCAGCGCTAAGTTCACTTCCAGAGACAAAACTACCTTCTTCGAAGATGCTATAGTCGTTTATCTTCTGCACCTCCGCATGCGGGAAGAAACTATGGAGCTGTTTCTCGAAAGCACTCTCATACAGTCGGGGAATAGCAATGTAGTTTGATATCTCTTTGCTGTCTCGCTCTACTGCCATCTCCAGAGTTAGGTACGGCTGACCGTAGAAGAAGGCCTTGAGGCCGGTGGAGTGTAGCCCAGCAAGGAATCCGAGGAGTTGCTCCATGGGGGCAACTAGCTGCTCTAATTGCTCTTTCGGGGTTTTCCCTTCCTCTACCTGAGCAACGGGTACGGTTACGGAATATAAGGACAGGTTGAGAGCGCGGGTAATTAGCCCCTTGCCCTTAGCCTTTCTAATAAAGACATATATAAGGAGGGTGAGGAGTAATGCCCCCAGGACTATTGATATGTAGGCGGTCATTTATTCAAAGATTTGAGCCTTCCTTCACTCACTAGGCGATCGTATAGTTCCCCGACGATTTTGTCATGAAAGGCATCTATTACCACGGGATCATCACTCCTACGAGCCTCGCTGATGGCTTTATCTATATCTTTATGCATGGCGTATTGTACTAGCTCATCCACCTTAGCCTGCACCTCTGGAGGTAAATCTTCTGTCTGTTGAGACGCTTGGGTTGGTTGAGTTTGTGCTTTACCCAAGCGTTCGCCCACTACTTGGTGTAGTGTTTGTTTGTGGCTCTGTTCACCAGAAGTTTCTAACGAGGCTGACTCTACCCGCTTCATAACCTCAGCGTGAATTCCCTCAAGTTGACTGGGCAACTGTTCTGGCATCTTTTGCTCCATATCTATGACATTTATTATAACCCTTCTTTGTATTTAGCTCCCAGAAAACAGAAGGACTGCTGTTAGCAGTCCAAGGTGGAGAATGTGAGGTGGTGGCCGGGTGATCGATGAGGATCACCCGGCCACCAAGCCTGATTTTACTAGCTCCGACGGCCGCGCTGCGGTGGCGAGAGCTTCGCTCCCCGCATCTTCTCGCGCTGGGCACGCGAGGCCGCCGCCTTCGCCGCCTTCTTGGCAGCGTAGGTGGAGGGGCGGCTCTTGCGTCCGTCCGCTCGGGCACCGCCGCTGTCGACGATGTCCGCGTCGCGGACGAGGTCCCGCACGCGGGAGACGGCCCAGCGCTTACCGCGCTGGGAGGCCTTGGGCTCGGTCAGGCAGAAAAGAATCTGCTTGGCCTCACCCTCGGAGATGAACTCGTGGAGCGAACGCTCCACGAACG
>CAYMRK010000051.1:0-3360 GCA_964392905.1 uncultured Candidatus Saccharibacteria bacterium
GACTTCTGAATTTCAGCGGCTAGGCAGGTGCTGCATGGTTGCCGTCAGCTCGTGTCTTGAGATGTACCCTTAAGTGGGGAAACGAGCGCAACCCTCATCGTCAGTTACAAGTGTCTGGCGAAACTGCCCTGATTCACAGGGAGGAAGGAGAGGACGACGTCAAATCCGCATGGCCTTTTGATACCCAGGGCGACACTCATGTTACAATGGCCAGTACAATGGGTTGCGAAGCCGCAAGGTGGAGCTAATCTCAAAAAACTGGTCTCAGTTCGGATTGCAGGCTGCAACTCGCCTGCATGAAGTTGGATTCGCTAGTAATCGCGCATCAGCCACGGCGTGGTGAATACGTTCCCGATCCTTGTACTCACCGCCCGTCACATCAAGGGAGCCGGGAGTACCTGAAGCTTCAGCTAGTCTGGAGTTAGGGTAAGTTCGGTGACATGGATGAAGTCGTAACAAGGCACGTGTAGCGGAAGCTGTGCGTGGAACAATTAAATTTTGAAGATGGATGCTTCGATCCGAAATCGGAGCCGGTATTGATCGAGGAGCCGTCGTGTCTCGATTCTCTGGTGCAAGCCAGAGCCCAGCTTGGGGCAACTAAAAAGTACTTACCTTTAATCCGTATCTGTTTGAGCAACTTATGCTTTTCTCATACAATTAACTAAACAATGCCAGATACCCAAACTCCCACTCCGCAGGCAGCTCCTCAACCGGCTCCTGTTACAGCGCCAGCTCCTGCCGGCAAGGTGGTTTTAGTAGTTGAGGACGACATCTTCTTGTTAAACTTACTTGTCTCTAGGCTTCAAAAGGCAGGGCTTGGGGTGCGCAAGGCTACAACTGGAGAAGAGGCTCTAGAAATCCTAAGGGGCGGGTTTATACCCAGCCTGATACTCTTAGACATCATTTTGCCTCAGAAGTCTGGCTTTGAAGTATTGGAGGAGATTCAATCTGATCCCAATTTACAAAAGGCACCAGTCATCATTACCTCCAACCTTGGGCAGGAGAGCGATGTGCAGCGAGGGAAACAGCTGGGGGTTATAGACTACTTCGTAAAGGCTCAAACGCCTATTGATCAGTTGGTGGTAGAGGTGAAAAACATTGTAGAGGGCAAAAAGTAGAGTTATACACACATTTACTCATTGGATTTGCTATAATTAAACCAACATGAATAAACAAACTAATGTTAAGGGATTCACCCTTATCGAGTTGCTTATAGTTATTGGTATTTTGGGCATTCTTGCCGCTGCAGTGGTCGTAGTTTTAAACCCGGCGGAGCTTCTAAAGCAGGCTCGCGACGCACAAAGACTTCAAGACTTGGCCAGCATTAACTCGGCCTTATCTTTGTACGTGGCTTCAACCTCAACCCCGACTTTCGGAACCACTCTTAAATCACACATTGCAAGCGCCGATTGTAATGATGGTGTTTCCCCTACAGCAGATACTGATAGGACTGTGGACGGTAACGGTTGGGTTGAGGTCAATCTTGCTTCTTTGACGGGTGGCTCCCCACTTTCTGTGCTGCCTATAGATCCAACTAATAGTACAGATTATCACTACTGTTATGACGGAGATAACACTGCCAAGACCTGGGAGTTGAACGCAATCCTTGAGAGCACGAAGTTTGCTACTGACGAGGATCTGGATGGAACTGATGGAGGTGACTCAACTTCGACCTACGAAATAGGAACTGACGAAGGCCTCAACTTGATTTAGGAGTAGAGGCACTTCTTTATTAGTTGAGCTTTCCGGCATACACTTAGGATGATGCTACAGCTTGGTCTGTTCGTAGTTCTATTAGCCGCTGTGTTCACTTGGTTTGGCAGGAGAATCCTCAGGGAATTCATGCCTGCCATCTTTGTTTTGATGGTGATCTTTGTTTTTGGAGCAGATGTATTCGAGGTGTGGCTACAGCACGGCGCCTGGCAGGATAGTATACTCGGTCAGTTTCTGCTGCCGGAATACCAACCGGGCTATTTCACTAATTACTCGCTCTACAGAATTTTTCTACCTGATCTATTGGCGCTTTTAGCTGCTATCACCATCTGGGCGATTTTGAAGTGGTTAAACCACAGAAAGGAGTACAAACTTTTTGAGAGAGAGGAGCCGGGTATGGCTGCTATCTCGGTATTACTAGTTGGCTATCCCGGTTGGGTGGTATACATCCTGGTACTTATAGGAGTTTATCTGCTTTGGCATCTCTACGTATGGACTCAGGGTAATAAGCGAACGAGATTGCCACTGTATAGTTTGTGGCCAGTCGCTGGACTACTTACCGTATTGCTTGTTGAATGGGGCATTGCAACCACTCCGCTGTGGTTACTTCTCAAGATTTAAGTCCTATATCCAGGCTTTGTGATAAAATTGGAGAGTAGGAGAACATCCGGCTTCTTTGTATGACCCAGATACCAGACAGCAAACTTAAAGAGATACTTTTAGCAGACGGCCTCGTTAGTGAGGAGACTTTTAACGATGCGGCTAATGAGGCGAGCCGTCTTGGGAACACAGTGGCAGAGGTTTTGATCTCTAGAAATACTATCACCGACGATTACTTTCGGAATATCGCTGCCCGCTACCTTAATGTGCCCCTTGTCCAACTTGAAGAGGCCAATATTGATGTAAATGTGTTGAGGATGATTCCCGAAGATGTCGCTCGCCAAAAGCGAGCAGTTCCTTTCGCTAGAAACGAGGATGGATCCATCGCGGTGGCTATGGAGGATCCCAGCAACTTAGTTGATCTCGAGTTTCTAGAGAGGTATCTCAAGGCTAGAGTTGTGCCGTATCTTACCTCAGACGCCAGCTTGAACATAGGATTTTCGCTATACGGCAGAAGTACTGTTCAGAACTTCAAGAAGGTTATCGAAGAGAATGTAAAACTTTCTCTGCGCAACAAGGCTACGGGCGATGAGGATGCCCAAGAGGTGCCGGTAGTTGCGATTGTAGACAACCTAATCTCATACGCTCTTTCTCTAAGAGCCTCAGACATTCATATGGAAGCTTTTAGAGACTACATTATCATTCGATACCGCATCGACGGCATCTTGCACGAGATTTTAAGAATTCCTAAGGATGTGCATCCTGCCATCGTAGCTAGGATCAAATTGCTGGCAGAGCTTAAGGTAGATGAACACGCCAAGCCACAGGACGGAAGGTTCAGGTACAAGAGTGTTAGTACACTAGTAGATATCAGGGTCTCAGTGATGCCCACCTTCTACGGCGAGAAGATCGTGATGAGGTTGCTGACTTCCACAGCCAGACCACTTTCCTTTAAGGAGCTCGGCATGCTTGAGGATACATCCAAAGTTCTAGAAGAGAATGTACGCAAGAGTTACGGCATGGTTTTGGTGACTGGTCCTACGGGAT
>CAYMRK010000051.1:3370-4248 GCA_964392905.1 uncultured Candidatus Saccharibacteria bacterium
GACGACCACGCTGTACTCGGTGCTGAATCTCTTGAACCGCCCCGAGGTGAACATTGTAACTATCGAGGATCCTATTGAGTACGACATCAACTACGTCAACCAGACCCAGATTAATCCAGAAGCGGGTATAACTTTTGCTGGGGGACTACGTTCTTTCCTAAGGCAGGACCCTAACATTATGATGGTGGGTGAAATTCGTGATCCGGAGACGGCTGAGATTGCTGTACAGGCTGCCTTGACCGGTCACCTGCTTCTTTCAACCCTCCACACGAATGATGCTCCGACCGCCGTGCCTAGGTTGATAGACATGAACATCCCATCTTTTTTGGTAGCGGCTGTTTTAAACGCTATTCTGGCTCAACGTCTTGTTAGGCGTATCCACTTGGATTGCATCGAGTCTTACGATCCAGATGAGGGGACTTTGTCTGCTATTCAAGCACAGCTCGATGAGCTGGGGGTTGACGCAAGCCAAGTCCAGTTACCCAAGAGAATGTATAAAGGCAGGGGGTGCGCCGCGGATGGCCACACTGGCTATCAAGGCAGGATTGGTATCTTTGAGGTTTTGAACATAACTGACAAGGTGAGGGCGGTAATCAACGATAGCAACTTTTCTTTGGATGATTTAAAGCACACAGCTCGCGAAGAAGGCATGATTACCATGTTCGAAGATGGCCTAAGGAAGGTTGAGCGAGGCATGACTACTATCGATGAGGTCATGAGGGTAATTAGAGAATAGATGGCTAAGTATCAATACATAGCCTCTGATGCTGGAGGCAAGCTAGTGAAGGGGGAGACTGACGCTGGTTCGCCCGAGGCGGTTTTGGGCTGGATGTCAGAGAGGGGACTAAAGCCCATCTCTATAAAGTCAGCTGGGGTTA
>CAYMRK010000052.1:0-4164 GCA_964392905.1 uncultured Candidatus Saccharibacteria bacterium
ATATGGGAGTAACTGGCTATAACGGCTGGGCTTATGGCTTTGGCCTTGAGCGCCTTGCTATCGCCAGCATGAAGCTGCCTGACATAAGGCTCCTATGGTCAAATGATGAAAGAGTAAAAAAGCAGCTGGTGCTCGGGCAAACGTTTGAGGAGGTAAGCAAATATCCCCCAGTTTTAAGAGACATTTCATTTATAGTCGAGAAAAGCTTCATTCCTAACGACTACTTCGATTTAGTGAGAGATGTGGTCGGCGATTTAGTAGAGGAGGTTGAGCTAATAGACAAATACGAGGATGATGAAAAGTTCGGTAAAGACAAGATGAGTTACGCCTATCGTATTACCTATCGCAGCCTGAACAGAACCCTTACTAACGACGAGGTGGATGATCTCCACAAGAAACTAGAGGAAGAGACAAAGTCTACCTACTCTGCGGAGGTAAGATAGTGGTGTTTTTGACAAGCAAACGATACAGCGCTTACAATAGCGCTGTATCTCTGTCTTTATTTGAAGAGAGTTGTTACCGCGGGGAAGTGTAATGGTTGCACGTGAGGCTCATAACCTCAAGGCAGTAGGTTCGATTCCTACCCCCGCAACAATATCAGTTTGACTACCTAGAGAGCGGTTGGAGCAGAGCCGCCACCAGAACTTACGCAAGTGTATGCGTTTGCTGCTGTGCGCACAGGGACTTTCCCTGAAGGACACTGACACCACCAAGCACCGGAAGTGCTGCTGCAACGCTTGGTGCCTCCATTACAGATTGGACCGCTGCCACTACAGGATAGCCTCGCTGGCTCTTCTTGTTGCTGTCTGGCCCTTTCGATAAGGACTCTATCGGCCGCCTCGGCCTCTGCTCGTGCCTGCGCTTCTCTCTGCTCTTGAGCCCTTTGTATAAGGAGCCGATCAGCGTCATCAGCAGCACTTGAGATACACAAGTACCCCGTAACTATGCCAGATTGTGTCTGAGGCTGCAGAGTGCCAGAACAGGTACATGTCCAACTACCGTTAGTACAAACTGGATTACTTCCAGGAGTGAGACATTTAGGCTGGTATAGTCCGCAACTCAAGCGATCGCCTATGCCCCTAATGGTATCTAATAGGCCGCCGGATTGAGTTGCTGCTGGTTGACTTGGCTCAGGCTGAGCGCCCTGCTGAGAGGTTCCGCTCGTTGGAAGACTACTGCAGGTTCTTCCGGTGATTACACCATTTCTAGTTGTGAACTGCGGAGTTGACCCCTCTGGGCACTCCCAGAAGGGATTATTAACAGTGCTCGGACTCTCGCCGCCCTGGGCGCTTGGCTGTCGCTCCAAAAATTCGTTTTCTACTGGATCTCCTGTATCAACTCGCAATCCTCCCGACGTACCGGCTGTAGTGCCCGAAGTAGCTCCACTGGTGCTTGAAACCCTAACACACACACCCTGTTTTTTCGTGAAGCCATCCTGACAATCTCTGCAAACTAAGATCCTGCCGGCTGGGCTTAAATCAAGCGCTTCAGCGTAACCTCGCAGACAACTCTGGCCATTATCCCTACACCCCTGACCAACACACTTAGTGAATCCGCCCGCTGGGCGAGGAGTAACTGCGTCGTCGAGGTCAGCGCAGAACCTAACTCCATTCCTCTCTGTGAAGCCAGCCTCACATTCATTTGCACCAGGCTCCAAACCGCAGTACCTAAAGCCGCCTACTTCTCGGATTGGGCCGTCACAAACACTGCCGCCCGGAGGATCACCCCCACCTGGTCGTACAGGCTCGGGCTCTCTGTATTCATCAATAATACTTTTGACCTGTTCTTTAAGGCTTTTGATGAGTTCTTTTGCTTCATCAACCCCCTCGGTGGCCTCTTCTAATTCGAGTTCGCCTTCCGAATGGAGAGTTTCTACGTCATCTAGGTCGCTGTCGTAATTGACTGAACTGAAGCTTCTAAAAGCCCTCTCGGCTGAGGTGCGAACCTCTTCAAGAACGCTGTCCACCGGCTCGAAAATACCTCTGTTGGCATCGAGAAGGTCTTTGCTATCCAGAGCGGTTTTTAGCTTCTCTGAAATACCGTGCAATTTTTCGTAGGCTACATAAACTGCTCCAGCTCGAAGTTTGCGCATCAGGTTAACCACTAGCGTCCTGTGCGTCCTAATCAGTTGGTCCCTTAGCTCTTTGAGCCGCTCCAGTTCAACGGGCTTACCGTCAATGGCTCCCTCTATGTCGCTAGCGAGACTGTTCAATCTTCTTTGAGCCTCTCTTTGCTGTCCCTCCAGGTCTCTTTTAATCTGAGCTACGAGGGCTGAGTCTACACTCACATCCGCCCCGCTCAGCTTGTTGAGCCTAGCCTGAGCTATCTCAAGCCTCTTGCTGTCTATATCAATCAAAAGGAGCATGCGCTCGCCGATTAGAACATTGAGCTCGTCTCTTAGCTCATCGCTACCAGTCTGCTGGTATTCTTCTCTGAGACTCTCCAGCTGCTCTCCCAGTTCTCTATACTCCGCAATAAGCTCCTGTGCTTCGTCCCTAATGTTTTGAATGCCAGTTTGACCAACAGCCTGCTGGATTTGAGCCAGGAAAGAAGCCGGCAGGAAAAGCCCACTTAGAACAAAAACCCCGAGGGTTTTCTTTAGGTAATCCATTATTCTACAAATTCTGGTATATCTGTTTCGACGTTTTCATCTACGGAAGAACCCACCTCTAAATCGTTGTCTTCCGGCTCCAGACTGTTCCCCACCTCGTCAATTTCGTTGTCGGTGGGTAGCTCGTTGGAGTATCGACTAAAATCAACTAAGAACACGACTAGTCCGACTAATACCGCCACGACCAGCCAAACAAGCATCTTTTTATTCATGCCCTCATTATATCAATTGACAGAGCGTAAATACGTTGTGGTGGGGATAACTTTGGAGGCTTAAAAATCGAAGTCGAAGTCGAAATCTAAATCGAAGTCTAGATCATCGTCTAAGGAATCCAAATCTACATCAACTGCCGATGAGTTGCTGGGACTACTTTGTCTAGGTTGTACCTGAACAGTAGCCGGCGCTTGGGGCACCACCGTAGGTGTTGGAGCAATACTGGTCTGTATCCTAACGCTCCCTCCACCACTAGTGCTGGGTGAGGGAATGCTGACTTTGGGAGCACTCTGAATACGTTTTACCGCCTCAGTCCCCCGCTCTTTAAGTTTCAAGTATTCCTGATATCTATCTACCTTAGTCTCCGCCCCTCTTTCAGCGGACTGATTCAACCCCTCCACAAGGGTATTTAAGCTGCCATAGAACCCTTCGTCATACGCCTCTGTTTCTTCAGCTTCTACTGAATCCTCGCTCTGTTGATGAGAGACAAAGACCCCCGTGAAGATGAGGGCAAGGGTTACGACTGCGATACCGATGGAAGCGAGCATGGGTTTTAATTAAAGACTTTTTTATAGTTTGTTTACTGTTTCCCTCCGGTCGAATCGTAGTCTGCGGGCAGTTGTTGTTCCCCAGGACACGCTTTAACAAGCGGGTACCTGGCACCGGGGACTGTAAGCTGGGGATAGGCACACACATCCCTACCCGGACCCGAAGTATGAGAGAACGGCACTGTATTAGGTAATGTGTCTGATAGTCCTTGACCTATGACATCTGCGGGGAAGTAACCTATAGCTCCAGGGCCTTCGCACGGTGTTTCAAGTCTTTCGGCCCAAACCGGGGCATACCCAGCCCTCCAAAGATCTGCGGGAGAATCACTTCTCTGTGTAACTGAGGTATTAGCGCAGTTCACATATCTCATGAAGGCCCACTCGTAGAGAGTTGGGCAAACGTTCGGAGTTCTCTCAACCATTGGGAGACCACCACGTACTACACCGACAGGACATATTTCTGGTGTTATATTTTGCGGGTGCTGGTCATCTGGGATAAGAAATTCCGGTATACGCGCGGCGCTACCGCCCCAAACCACGGATCTCGAGTCCGAAGCGCACACGTACTCTGTTAAGCCCATAAGGCGTGCCCCACGGCCATTGGTATGAAACATATAATCGGCCGATCTCATCCTTATACCAGCTATAAATGGACGCCCTAGAGAGTCAGTTCCCATACAGAAAGTCATGCTTCCTATAATCTCTTCCCATGGCGTGCAAGTGCCACGCGTATCGGTGATTAGCCCCTTTCCACCGTTAACCCGACACTCATTCCCAATGATGTCGCTGGCA
>CAYMRK010000053.1:0-4102 GCA_964392905.1 uncultured Candidatus Saccharibacteria bacterium
TAAACCTTTAACAGTTTAATAGTTTTTTTAACCGTTTAAGTTTTAATGTTTAACGGAACCAAGTGGCACCTCGACAGGAGCGTGGCTTCCTGGCAGAATTTGGCAGCTAAGGTATCTAGGATTGTCAGCCTGGATGATGGGCCAAAGTATCACTCTTTATACATGGAGGATTTCATCCTGCCGGAGATCCTTGCCCTTTCGCATACCCAGGACACTCCCTATTTTTTCGCATTCAAATACTACGACCCGATCTATAGCAGTGAGTTACTAGAGATAGCCGCGGAAGATCCAGCCTGGCTGTTTTTAGAGCGCAAGCTGGGTACTAGACTAGTTAGACTAAACGACTTCCATTTTAGGGATTTTTCTCCTATAGCCACCGATCCCGAGTATCTGTTCTTGATTTGCTGGTATCCAGACGAAGTTAAAGAGTCGGCTACTTTCGAAGCCGAAAAACAACAGATATCTGAAGCTTGCACTGCCGCCTCTCAAAGGAGCCTACCTTCCTATGGTTTGGTAAAAACTCTGTGGGGCAACCCCAATCTAGTTGCCCACGTACTGAGAGACGCAGATTTCAATAGATAGTTGATTTGGCAAGGAGCCGCACGGCTACCATAATGGTTTACAGACTCTCTATTGTGCGTAAGGGCGACTTGCTTAGAGAGTTGTGTAAACTACGTATGGGATTGTTTAATGGATAAGGTAAAAAGTCTTCTTAAGAGTAAGCGAGCGTATACTGTGCTGATATGCGGTCTTTTTCTGCTGGCTGTGATATTGAGAGTTTTCCAATTTGTTCAGCCCGAAGTTCCGCATGAATGGCAGCAGCTCTCGGATGGAGATGCAAATGGAGACTACTTGATCGCAGATCACATGGTACGTTATGGAGAATTCCCTATTAATGGACCAGACGGGTTATTTGGTTCCTACTGGGTGAGCCCAGCATATTTTTATTTGCTAACGACGCCGCTTTGGATAGTCAACAACGTGAAGTTCATGCACTTATTCAATCTAGTGCTTCAGATATTGGGATTAGTAGCTTTCTATTTTCTGGCTAAAACCCTATTCGGGAAAGACACAGCACTATTTGCTTTTGCCCTGTTTGGACTCTCTAGTGCAGCGATTTGGCAGTCGTACATTGCCTGGCAGCCGTATACGATGCACCCATTCGTCATCTCGTCATACCTGTTGTTAGCCCTGGGGTATAGGAGGAAAAGCGTGTTTTTAGTTGCGTCGGGGGTTAGTGTCTTTATTCTTTCGGTGGCCTTGCACTACTCGGTCTTGGCAGCGGCTCCCGCCTACATCATTCTGGCAGTCCTGGCTCTACGGAGCATGAAGGCTTCCTTTAAAGGGTATGTCGCCACCGGCCTTACTGCTGTGGGCACACAGCTATTGATGATTTTTCCAATTCTGTTAGCCCAGTCAGAGGGGTTAATGAAGGAAGAGAGTCTCTCATTGCTGGTAGTTGAGGTGTTAAGCACGCTTTCCAGTTCTATCAAAATGTTTCTACTTGGCGTAGTGGACGGGGCCACCGCTCTAGTGGGGTTGATAGTGAATGGAGATGACAGTTTTGCGAGTACCTTTTATTCCGATTCAATCGTGTTTTTGTCTACCCTCGTAGTACTAGGACTAATTTCACTATATCTAGTAGTGGGCAGAGGACACAGTAACTACAAGCTCACAGCACTTCTTATATTCGGTTTAACCCTCACTTTGCTTGTAACCGCTCTGCTGCGCCAGGATATGGGTGTAGCGCCCCGGTATCTCATTGCCTTAATGGGCCCATTAGCCATTGTGCTGACAGAGGTCGTATTAAGGTTGGGGGATAAGACGCGATGGCCTGCGTTGGTTCGCATGGTGACGTGCGGCTTCTTGTTGCTTGTGGTGTTGGTGCCTGTCTATCACAGGCATCTAATTACGAACACTCACGCCAGCGCAGTTGTGGCCAAAACAGCTACCCTTTTTACGGTGGAAGATGGTTTTAGCAAGAACGATCCCTTGGTAGAGCCGATCGCCAGCGAGGTGGAGGCTCTAGCTAGAGATATGGGTAACATTCACTTTTTTGATATAGAACGCTATCGGAACGATCAGGGAGCTTGGGAGAGGTCTAACAACACCATTGCGTTTATCTGGACACAATTGGAAAGGAGATTCGATGCCAAGTTAGTGAGGGTGGATAGCTCAGCGCGCAGAGACTATTCAGTAATAGCAGAAGCGCCTAGATATATATTCCTCATCTGTGGAGAGCTTTTTGATAAGGGCGACTCTAATGATTTTGAGTTGCCTGAAGAGCTAGAGCATACAGAGTGCCACAGGTTACTGGCGGACAAGCTGGAGGGATACAGGTTTGTGAAGGACCTATACAGCACAAAAGGAGATTCTATTAAATTGATGGAGGCAGAAACCATAAGCTAGAATGAGTATGTAAAACAATGGATCGACTTCGTAAACAAGTTCACAATGCCCAAGAGAGACGCTTGGACAACTTAAGCAAGAAAGAGCTTTTTGAGAAAAGTAGGCATCCGCAGCCTGCAAGTTACTACAAAGATCAGTGGGGCTTCATTAAAAAGAAAGCTGCTCGAGAAAACATTGCCTACCAGATGCAGTATCTCGAATTCATGGTGAATCTCTATAACGATTATCAAATCTATCTCACTATCGAATCTTTACTTTGCAAACACCTTATGGTGTCAATTGCTGGTATAATCGAGGCTGCTCTTGCTGCCACGCTCGAGGAGGGCTATGAGGGGATAGGCAAGAGCCTCAATCAGGATCGCAACTTTCAAAGTCTCATAAACCTTGCCTACGCCAGCGGCCTTATCGGCAATGGCATGAAGCGTAAGCTGCAGGGGCTAAGGAGGATGCGCAACGCAATTCACATATCTTCGTTAGAGTACCAAGAGCACGCTGCCTATGAAGTCGAAGACGTTAATAGATACTTAGATCTTCTAGAGGAATTTAGATTAGAGCTCGAAAAGGTGTTGAAGTAGAATATAGATAATGACAAAAGTAGCGCAGGCGACATTTGGGGCTGGCTGTTTCTGGAACGTAGAGGAAGCTTTTCGGCGAGTTGAAGGCGTGGTGGACGTCAAAGTTGGATTTATGGGCGGTAGGACTAAAGACCCTACATATATTCAGGTTTGCGGGGGTAAAACTGGTCATGCTGAAGTGGCTCACTTAACCTACGATCCCACTAAAGTGACTTACGAGAAGTTGCTGGAGAAGTTCTGGCAGATGCATGATCCTACCGAGCTCAATCGCCAAGGGCCAGATGTAGGAGAGCAGTACCGCAGCGTTATCTTCTACCACACACCCGAGCAGAAAAAGCTAGCAGAAGAATCTTTTCGAGAGGTTGAGACCTCGGGCATGTATAAAGATAGTCTGGCAACAAAAATAGAGAAAGCCAAACCGTTTTACGCAGCAGAGGAGTATCACCAGCAGTACTTAGCGAAGCGCAACGCCAACATCTGTTGAGGGAGATAGCTATAAATCGGATACAATAAAGTAGATGGATTTAGTCAAAGAACTGAAGAAGATTGTAAAAGGAGAGGTAAAAGACGATCCCAAAACGCTAAAAGCTTACAGTCGAGACGCAAGTCTTTTTGAGATCACACCGACGGTAGTGGTGTTTCCTAAAAGTACTCGTGATATTCAGGCGGTAGTTAAGTTTGTGGCTGAGCATAAGGATAGACATCCTAACCTTGGTATTACTGTTCGCTCGGGTGGAACTGATATGACGGGGGCAGCAATTGGGGACTCTATAATCCTCGACGTAAACAAGCACCTCACGGCTATCAAGAGGGTGACGCCCACTAAGACAGGAGGCTACGCTTTAGTGGAGCCAGGCGTTTTCTACCGTGATTTTGAAAAAGCAACTCTCGCAAAAGGACTTTTAATGCCCTCCTTTCCAGCGTCACGAGAGATTTGCACTTTGGGAGGTATGGTAGCTAATAACGCCGGCGGGGAAAACACCTTGATGTATGGCAAAGTGGAAGATTACGTAGAGGAATTGAAGATTGTTTTGCGTGATGGCAAGGAATACAGCGTGAAGGCGCTCGATAAAACTGAGTTAAAGCAGAAGATGAAGTCAAAAGGTTTGGAGGGAGAG
>CAYMRK010000054.1:0-2311 GCA_964392905.1 uncultured Candidatus Saccharibacteria bacterium
TGCACGCGAAGGGCTCCTTAGTGAGCACAAACTCAAGGGATATTTGAAGAAGGCGCCAGCTAAATACAAACCCAAGAAGATATGACCTTAAAGGACGCCCTCGCAGAGGCTAAGCAAAAAGGAGTTGCCCTAGGACACTTCAACATTTCAGATATCGCAGCTTTCAGGGCAATCGTAAGGGCTGCCCAAGAGGTTGGGGTGCCGGTTTTGATAGGGACCTCAGAGGGAGAGGCCGAGTTTGTTGATATTGAGGTGGCGGCCGGCATGGTCAAAGACATGAAAGAAGAAACTGGCCATGCCATCTTTCTAAACGCAGACCACTTCAAGTCTCTGGATAAAGCCAAGGAGGCGGCTGGGGCCGGGTATGATTCGGTAATCTTTGATGCAGCAAATCTTCCCCTGGATGAAAATATTGCAAAAACTAAAGAGGCAGTTGCTGTATTAAAAGAGATTAACCCCGATATCTTAGTAGAAGGCGAGCTTGGATATATTGGTACCTCTTCTAAGCTGCTGGATGAGTTGCCGGAGGGGGCAGGCATCAGCGGTGAGGCTTTGCCCAAGGTTGAAGACGCTTTGAGATACACAAAAGAGACGGGGGTAGATCTCTTGGCTCCGGCAGTAGGCAATATCCACGGTATGTTTAAAAACGCTCCCAACCCAAAACTTAATACGGACCTTATCGCCTCAATTGCCGGAAGTGTGGGAGTGCCGTTAGTCCTCCACGGGGGATCTGGCATCAGCGACAGCGACTTTTTAGCTGCTATTAAGGCCGGCATGCGGGTGGTACACATCAATACTGAAATCAGAGTTGCCTGGAGAGAGGGTATGGAGAAGGCCTTGAAGGAGAAGCAAGACGAGATTGCCCCCTACAAGATTTTCCCTGAGGCCGAGGAGGCAGTCTACCAGGTTGTCTCTAGACGATTGAAATTGTTCAGCGGATTGCTATAATTGCCCTTGCTTTATGCAAACCCTAGAGCTCAAAGCCCAGAAGAGAGCCGGATTCGGCAAAAAGACCAAGAAACTCCGCCAGGAGGGCTTTGTGCCAGCTGAGCTATACGGCAAAGGGGTTGAGAACATACACCTCACCCTCAACGGGCCTGAATTCGAGAAGGTGTACAAAGAGGGGGGTGAAAACACCATCGTTAACATTCAAGTAGACGGTGAGACTAGGCCGGTATTGATTCACGATGTGCAGATCGATCCAGTAAGTCAGCAGTTTTTAGCCGTCGATCTCTATCAGGTAAATCTCGACGAGAAGATTACCACCAACGTGCCCTTGGAGTTTGTTGGTGAATCCCACGCAGTTGAAGAGTTGGAGGGTGTACTTATCAAGGCCTTAGATGAGGTTGAGATAGAGGCTTTGCCTATGAACATCCCTCACAGCATCGAGGTTGATATCTCAGTTTTGGACGATTTCCACAAGAGCATCACCGTCGCCGATCTTAAGGTCACAGGAGACTTTGTTATCAAAACCGACCCAGAGACTGGTGTGGCGAGCGTAGCTGAGCCTAGAGAAGAAGAGGAGGAGCCGACGGAAGAGATGAGCGTTGAAGACGTCTTAGTTGAAGGCGAGAAGAAAGAAGAGGGCGCAGAAGGAGAGGATGCGTCTGGGGGAGAGAAACCTGAGGAGGGGGATTAACGTATAATTAAATAGATGAGGCCCAAGCCCCGTATATTAATAGAGGTTCGCAGAGAGGGGAAAGTGGATGTGTACTCTGGTAGAGATGCTCGAGTCAATCTAAACCGCCAAAGCTCTCATAAGCCTAAAAGTTGGTTAAGACCGACTCTTTTGATATTCGTTGTGGCTTTGAGCGCCTTGTCGATTGACGCCTCCGTCTTTGCTCCAGTTGGAGGAGGAGTAAGGGCTCTAACTATCGAACAGGAGCGCCGCCAGCTAGAGGAGCAATTGGAAGAGCTTGAAAAGCAAAGCGCTGAGTACCGGGAGACCGTAAATCTATACAAACAAAGAGGGAATACTCTTCAAAGCGAGATCGATCGACTCAACGCAAAGATATCTGCCATCAATGGGCAGATTGGCACCATCAACGCCACCTTAAACAAGCTAAACAGCCAGATTCAGACAACTGCCTCACGAATAAATGAAACTCAGGGGAAGATAGATCGCAGTAAAGGCGCTCTAGCGGGCATCATCAGGAGAGTTAACAAAGACGACGAGAAGGGCCTTATAGATATCCTCCTCGAGAACCCTACCCTCTCGGACTTTTTTGTGAACGTAAACGATTTGCTGGTACTGCAGGAGAATTTGAAAGAGACACTGGATGAACTCGATGTACTCAAAGGAGAGTTAATA
>CAYMRK010000054.1:2390-3622 GCA_964392905.1 uncultured Candidatus Saccharibacteria bacterium
AGTTAATAAATCAGAAGGAACTGTTGGCCTTGGAGCGATCGGACGTGGAGGTGCTACGTTTATATCAGGTACGCCAGCGGCAGGAGGTGGAAGAAGTTAAGCAGGAGCAGGATCAGTTGCTTGCAGCAACAAAAGGACAAGAAGCTGCCTATCAAACCCTGCTTGCTCAAACTGAGCAGACCGCTGCCGAGATTAGAGCTAGGATCTTCCGACTGCTTGGCGGAGGACAGATGACCTTCGCAGAGGCATACAAGTTCGCGCTCTTTGCCGAACAAAGAACTGGCGTGAGAGCTGCTTTGATTTTGGCAGTTTTGGATCGCGAATCAGCTTTAGGAAGAAATGTGGGGCAGTGTACATATCACACAGCTATGGCTCCTGGCCCCCCTCAGTCTAGCCGGGATGACGTAACGCCCTTCTTGCAGATAACTAAAGAGCTGGGGCTTGATCCGGAAACTCAGGTGGTTTCGTGTCCGATTGTGGCTGATGGAGCCTATGGTGGAGCCATGGGTCCGGCTCAATTCATTCCAACTACTTGGATAGCATATAAGGATAGGGTGGCAGCCATCACCGGCTCAAGGCCAGCTAGTCCCTGGAGGAACCTAGACGCTTTCGTAGCCTCAGGTTTGTATTTGAAAGACGCTGGCGCTGCTACTAATGAGTTAGCAGCTGCGGCTAGATACTACTGTGGAGGCAACTGGCAGCAGAGATCAGTTTGTACCAATGTGTATGGTGCTGCTGTTGTGCGCCGAGCTGCTGAGATCCAGCAGGACATCAACATCTTGGAGAGAAATTAGCCCTGCTTTTCTTGGGCTGCCCTCCTGAAGGCTTTTACTATGGGGTCAAGATCGCCTTCTAGGATCTTTTCTAAATTGTGCCACTTTTTGCCGATACGGTGATCGGTGATTCTATCTTGAGGGAAGTTGTAGGTGCGGATCTTTTCAGAACGTTCACCCGATCCGATTTGAGCTCTGCGTAGGTCGGTGAGTTTGCCTTGCTGCTCTTCTATCTGGATTTCATAAAGTTTGGAGCGGAGAATTTCCATGGCTGACTCACGGTTGGCTTGCTGGCTTCTTCCGGCTTGAGAGGTCACCACAATCCCACTTGGTTTGTGGGTCATGCGCACCGCAGTCTCTACTTTGTTAACGTTTTGTCCTCCCGGGCCGCTCGAACGGAAGAAAGAGATCTCTATATCAGAGGGGTTAATTTGAACCTCTTTAGGCTCTACTACGGGC
>CAYMRK010000055.1:0-1726 GCA_964392905.1 uncultured Candidatus Saccharibacteria bacterium
GAGGTAAGGCGCTAAAATCTAATCGGAGTGGCATATCGGACACTCACTCACTACAAGGCTTAGGAGTTCACCAGCCACTCCATATCAGAGCCCCCAATAAGGTTTTGGGGGCTGTGATATATTTAAGGTCTCCTTATGGCTCTTAACTTTCAAGAAAACGTTTCTCTAGCTCAGTACTCAACTATGCGGGTTGGCGGGCCGGCTAGATTCTTGGTACATGTCCAAAGCAAGGAAGATATATCCAAGGCTGTTGGGTTTGCAAAAGAAAAAGGTTTACCACTCAGGGTTATTGGCAGTGGATCCAATATCTTTTTTACAGACAAAGGCTATGAGGGTTTGATTATTGTAGACCAGCTTATGGGAATGGAGGTGCTAGCCCAAGACGATATGGAGGTGCTTATTAAGGCTAGTGCCGGTGAGATATGGGATGACTTAGTGCGCCAAAGCGTGGATATGGGACTGTCTGGAATAGAGGCTATATCAATTGTTCCCGGTACAGTTGGAGCAGCACCCGTTCACAACATTGGATGCTACGGTCAGGAAGTTGCAGAAACCATCACGGAGCTCACCGCCTATGATATGGAGTCAGATGATTTTGTCATAATTCCTAACAAGGAGTGTGAGTTCAGGTATAGAACCAGTCGCTTTGAAAAAGAGGACAAGGGCAGGTTCATAATCACTGACGTTACTTTCAAGTTAAGCAGAACTCCTATGAGCCCTCCTTTTTATAAAGACGTCGAAAGATATTTCGAAGAGAACAGTATCACCGAGCACACTCCAGCATCTGTTAGAGAGGCGGTTATCACTATCCGCAATCGCAAACTACCGGACCCCAAGGTGGTTCCCAATAACGGATCTTTCTTTAGGAATCCGATTATAGGCCAAGAGCAGTATGACGATTTAGTTAAAAGAGTACCCGAACTAGAGCAAGCCCCTCCGGGTTGGCCACAGCCTCCTAGGTGGTTTTTACCGGACGGCAGGGTGAAGCTAGCTGCGGCTCGATTGGTAGAGCTGGCAGGCTTTTCAAACTACGAAGACCCAGAGACGGGAATGGCTACCTGGCCAAAGCAGAGCCTGGTATTGATTAACCAAAACGCCAAAAGCGCAGAAGACGTAATGGTCTTTAGGAACAAGATCGTTAGTGCAGTGAAAGACAAATTCGGCATTGAGTTGGAAGATGAAGTAGAAATAGTGGGGGGATGAAAGATAGAGTGCACACAGATCTCTTATACGCGACTTCTACTGTCAGAGACGGCAATATGTCGTGTTCTTGGGGTCCTGAGGAAGAGGTTGTTGCTAACAGAAAGGGGTTTTTAGAGAGGCATGGATTAGATCTTGGAGACTGCGTTGTCATGGACCTTAATCATGGAGATGACGTAAAGGTGGTGGGCATAGCTGATAAAGGTAGAGCTATGGGAGGTTGTGAAGCTACTGGCATTGAGGCCGATGCTGTAATCACCGATAAGGTGGGTGTCTATCTGTTCGTGCTTACCGCTGACTGTTTGCCCCTTACTCTTTACGACCCCATCAAGAAAGTTTTAGCTCTTATTCACCTTAGTCGCATCAATACCTCCCTTGGTTTAGCCCAGAAGACGGTGAGAGTGATGGCTGAGAAGTGGAGTTGCAGGGCGCAAGACATCCTTGTCTACGGCGGTCCCAGTATTGGTAAGGCTTCATACAAGCTAGACTTCTTTAACGAAACTCCTGGAGGTTGGGAAGAGTTTAT
>CAYMRK010000055.1:1827-3580 GCA_964392905.1 uncultured Candidatus Saccharibacteria bacterium
GAGTTTATAGTTCGCCTACCAGATGGCAGGGTAGCGGTCGACTTGGCTGGGTATAATCGTCAGCAGCTACTTGATATGAAAGTTAAAGAGAATAATATTGATATCAGCGCGATCGATACCTGCACTTCACCTGAGTATTTCTCGCACTATAGAGCGAAGCGTAACGGAGAGGCAGAGGGGCGGTTCGCTACGGTTGTAGGAATAGATGAATAACACTAACGGTGCGCCAGCACCCGATATAGAGAAGAAGAAGTTTTTGTTTGTATCACTAGAGAGCCTTAGTGGCGATTTGGCTTGGACTTTAGCTAAGGAGGGCCACGAGGTTAAGTCATATATAAAAGCACCAGACGATGCTGGTGTATACGAAGGTTTTGTGGAGCGGGTTGACGATTGGAAGCCTTTTGTGGATTGGGCGGATGTGGTCGTTTTTGATGATGTTGAGTTCGGTGAAACTGCTGACAGGCTACGCAAGTCAGGCAAGCTGGTGATAGGGGGTACCCCATATACTGACCGTCTGGAGATGGACAGGGATTTTGGTCAGTCCGAGCTAAAGCGTCACGGGGTCAATATTCTACCTAGTTGGCAGTTTTCTAACTACGATGAGGCCATAGCTTTCGTAAGAGAGAATCCCGGCAGGTATGTTTTCAAGCCTGGAGGGAATACGCCCTCTACCGGTAAGGGCATGCTTTTCTTGGGTCAGGAAGAAGATGGAAAAGATATCTTAGAGCTTCTCGAACAGAACAAAGACGCATGGGCTAAGCACACTCCTGTTTTTCAGCTTCAGAAGTACATAGCTGGGGTAGAGGTAGCAGTGGGGGCCTATTTTAATGGCAAAGACTTTATCTACCCCATCAATGTAAACTTCGAGCACAAGAGGGTTTTCCCGGGAGATATTGGTCCTTTTGCCGGCGAGATGGGGACTTTGATGTACTGGAGCGAGCCTAATAAGCTTTTTAAGTCTACTCTAGAGAAGATGCTACCTGCGATTCGTGAGGCGGGGTACGTTGGGTACATAGACATCAACTGCATCGTAAATCACAGGGGTATATACCCACTGGAGTTCACCTGTCGGTTTGGTTATCCCACTATCCCAATCCAGTTGGATGGCATTACGACCCCGACAGGGGAGTGGCTCTATAAAATGGCAGCCGGAGAAAGCTTTGTTTTGAAGACAAAGCGGGGGTTTCAGATCGGTATTAGGGTATTGGTGCCCTCCTATTTCGCATCAGACAAAAAGTCCGAGCTGGTGCAAAGATATCGAGACCTGGCAGTCTCTTTCAAGAATCCTGCAATCAAAGAAGGCATTCACATAGAGGATGTGCGTAACGACCAGGGGACTTGGAGACTGGCCGGCGCCTCAGGCGTTGTGCTAGTTATCACAGCAAGCGGTACAACAGTAGACGAGGCGCGAAGGCTCGTTTACAACCGCGTGGCCAACATCATGATCCCAAACATGTTCTATCGCACCGATATTGGTGGCAAATGGGCTATCGATAGCGACCGCCTGCACACGTGGGGGTATTTAGACCCTTAACGGATTTCGTAGGTGATATTCACCACTACTCTTACTTTCTCTGATCCTGGCTCAAGCTGGACGGGTGCAGCTTTGCCTGCAATCGCGTCGCCTCCGTATCCGCCCTCGTAATAGGGGTAGGGTGCATATGGGTCAGGTTCTACGGTGTAAACACTGATTAGTTTACCTAGTCTAAATCCGGCTGCATCCGCCATTCTCTTTGCATTTTCACGAGCCTGC
>CAYMRK010000056.1:0-3558 GCA_964392905.1 uncultured Candidatus Saccharibacteria bacterium
GGCGTAGATGCTGCGCAGTGGACTCTCTGCGGGGGTCATCTCATCCAAGCGCTTGGCCACCCCCTTCACGAATCTCCTGAGGATGGGTTGGGCCAGCGCGCCCACAATGAAAGGCATGACACCGACTTTCTTGTTCATATCTGTCTCCAGTCTGTTGTATGCGGATTTCAAGATGCCACGGTGGGCGGGAGAGGACTCGAACCTCCAAGCCTTGCGGCACTAGGTCCTAAACCTAGCGTGTCTACCAATTTCACCACCCGCCCTTAGTGCCAAGATACATTATTAAAAGACTAGGCAGTGTGCAACCCTATGAACGCCTGCGTCCGTGAAATGCCCGGTGTACCTCCTTGAGTTCTCGGTTCGTTACGTGCGTGTATACCTGTGTAGTTGAAATGTTGGCATGCCCCAGGAGCTCTTGAACACTCCTTAGGTCGGCTCCGTTTAGCAGGAGGTCGGTGGCAAATTGGTGGCGCAGTTGATGGGGCGTTACCTTGCCCGTGATGCCGGCGGCTCTGGCATACTTGTTGACTACCCTTTGGACTGCTCTGGGGTTGATTCTTCCAAGCACCTTAGGTGATTTGCCGTGTGAGATGCTTACAAAGAGCGCCTCTTCTGCGTCCTGGCGTTTGTCCATATATGTTTTAATGGCCTGCCTGGCCCTGTCGGATACGAAGACCACGCGTACCTTCTCGCCCTTCCCACGGATACTGATCTCGCCTCGGTTGAGGTTGATAAAGCGATCTAGAGAGCAGAGTTCCGATACGCGCAGGCCCGTAGAGAAAAGGGTTTCTAGGATTGCCCTGTCTCGCAGAGCCTTTAGAGAGTTACCCTTAGGAGCGCTAAGGAGTCGTTCAATATCGTCATATTCCACCACCTTTATCTGGCGCATTGGTACCTGAGGGAGCTCCACTCTCTCTGGAGGGACTGATTTAAAGCCCTCTTTGGCTAGGTATTTAAGGAAGTTGCGCAAAACTATTACATGATATGCTTGGGTGCGCTTTTTAAGATTAAGCTTGTCGCTCGCTAGATGAACGCGGAATCCTCGGATATTGCCCTCGTCAATGTCCTCTATTCTTTTAATGTTGGCTTGTTTGAAGTAGCGCTTGAGGCAGCGCTCATAGTTGCGGCGGGTAGCCGAAGAGCGGTTTTTCTCAATATCGAGGTAATCGAGGAAGTTTTGTAAGGCTTTCTCTATCTCCACCCCTACATTTTACGACAATTATGGGTTCATTTTAAGGAACAACCTTTACAAGCGCCTTATTTTGCGGTATTATAGGCGCAGTTGGAAGTTTCTAAGCCTGCCCTTGCGGCAGGTCGTTATCTGAAAAGATGCTTACTTCTAGAAAGAAACAAAACGTTATAAAGGAGCATCAGCTTCATGATTCCGACACTGGATCAGCCGAGGTGCAGATTGCCCTCACCAGTCGTCGTATTGATGAGCTAGCTTCACACCTAAAGAAGCACCCCAAAGACAAGCATTCCCGCAGGGGGCTTTTGGGCATGGTTAACCAGCGCAGGAAACTTCTACGCTACCTCTCTGAAAAGTCACCCAACAGCTACAAGAAGGTGGTTAAGAAGTTGGGGCTGAAGAGCAAGTAGCAAGTTAAAAAGTCGTAATTAATATTTAAGCTCCGGAACTTTATTGGAGCAAAAGACAAAGATGGCAATTATCCCAAACAAAGAGCAGCGAGTCGGTGTTTTTATCGATATTCAAAACCTCTACCACAGCGCCAAGAACCTCTACGGAGCGAGAGTTAACTTCGCAGAACTCCTCAAGCGTCTAACGAAAGACCGCAGGTTAGTAAGGGCCCTTGCCTACGTAGTGCGTTCAGATCCCTCTACGGGAGAGGAAGCATTCTTCGATGCTTTGGAGAAAAGCGGTATCGAAGTGCGCAGCAAAGACATCCAGGTGTTTGCCAGCGGTGCCAAGAAGGCTGACTGGGATGTTGGTATTGCAGTTGATGCTATTCGCATGGCCAACATGTTCGATGTTATCGTCCTCGTATCAGGGGATGGTGACTTCACTCCCATGGTGAAGTATCTCCAGTGGGGATTAGGCAAAGGAGTTGAGGTCGCCGCTTTTGGCAAGACCACTAACTCCGGCTTGCGCGAGGCAGCCGACACCTTTGTTGACCTAGACAGTCTGCCTAAGGTAGTGTTTAAGGCGCCTAGTAAGGAAAAGGACTAAAAACTGAATGGATTTACGCAGAACTAAATTTACCACAAACGTTGCTGGTAGAGACCTCATCCTTGAGGTCTCTGATTTGGCAAGCCAGACCAACGCCTCGGTGCTCGCTACCTACGGCGATACTACTGTTCTAGCGACGGTGGTTATGGATCAAGAAGACCAAGAGTCTAGCTACTTCCCGCTACGCGTAGATTATGAAGAAAAGTTCTACGCCGCAGGCAAGATCCTAGGAAGCCGTTTCGTGCGCAGAGAGGGTAAGCCCTCTGATGACGCCGTGCTCTCCGGGCGCCTTATAGACAGAGTTGTAAGACCTCTCTTCGACCAACGCATCCGTAGGGGAGTTCAAGTTGTATTAACCATCCTTTCGTATGATGGAGAAAATGACCCAGACTTCGTAGCTCTAATGGCAGCCTCAAGTGCCCTGGCTATATCCGACATTCCCTGGGCTGGACCAGCGGCTGGTATAAGGATCTCCAAGGGAGAAAGCGGTTTCGTGGTAAGCCCCACTAATAGTGAGGTGGGCGAACTTACTAAAGGCCAATTCGATGCTTTCGTAGCTGGTATTCCAGGCAAGGTGAATATGATAGAGCTCGGCGGTTTTGAAGCGAGCGAGGATGATGTAGCCAAAGCCTGTGAACTAGCCCTTAGAGAGATCGAAAAGTTAGTAGAGCTCCAGAAGGAAATGGTCAGTAAAGTTGGCAAAGACAAAGTTGAGTTGGAGCTGCCCACTGCCCCCGCAGACCTCCACCAAGCGGTAAAAGAGTTCTTGGCAGGAAAACTAGAGGACGCTCTCTACACCCCTGACAAGGTTGAACGCCAAAACAAAGAACAAACTCTTAAGGGTGAGCTTCGTAAATATCTCGAGGAGAAAGGCTTTGAGGAAGGACTCTCACACGTATCGAATATAGTTGAGGAAGAGACAGAAGCTCTTATCAAATCAAACATTCTAGACAAAGAAAGGCGCGTTGACGGCAGGCCCCTTGATAAAGTGCGTGACCTATACGGAGAATTTGGAACCCTGCCACGCGTGCACGGGTCAGCAGTTTTTGTAAGGGGTGATACGCAAGCCCTGGCTGTCACTACTCTTGATGCTCCCGGAGCCGAACAGATCGTGGAGACGGTTGAGTTCTCGGGTAAGCGCAAGTTTATGCTTCACTACAACTTCCCTCCATATTCAGTGGGTGAGGCTAGATCATTCCGCGGACCGGGTAGGAGGGATATCGGTCACGGCGCCTTGGCGCTTAAGGCCATTGAGCCCCTACTTCCTAAAATAGAAGAGTTCCCATACACCATAAGAGTAGTTTCCGAGATCCTCTCATCTAATGGATCCTCTTCAATGGCGACAGTCTCTGCAACCAGCATGAGCTTGA
>CAYMRK010000057.1:0-3513 GCA_964392905.1 uncultured Candidatus Saccharibacteria bacterium
GGCGGTTGTGGGAGGTGGTAACGCTGGCCTCGAGGCTGTAATTGACTTAGAGCCTTATGCAAAAAAGATTTATCTACTCCATCGTAGAGACGAGCTTAAAGGGGATCCGGTAAGCCAAGAGAAGATACGGGGAATGAACAAGGTGGAGATCATCCTCAACGCCGAGACACAGGAGATTAAGGGCGATCAGTTCGTGAACGGCCTTAAGTATAAGGACAACAAAACTGGAGAAGAAAAAGAGCTCAAAGTTGAGGGGGTCTTTGTAGAAATCGGCATTATCCCAAACAGTGATATGGTGGCGGATGTAGTTGAATTAAATGCTCAAGGAGAGGTCAAGGTAGACCATCGCACCCAGCGTTCCAGCGACCCGGGTATTTGGGCAGCAGGAGACGTGTCCGATGTTTTGTATAATCAAAACAATGTATCTGCTGGAGATGCAATTAAGGCAGTGCTCAACATCTACGACAGAATTACAGGGCAGAACAGGGAGTAACATTGACAAAACATAACCGTTGTATATACTACAGTTATATGGCTAAGACAGTCTTAAATATCAAGACAGACAAGGAAGTAAAGGAAGAGGCGCAACGCATTGCTAAAGAGTTGGGTATACCCCTTAGCACTGTGGTCAACTCTTACTTAAAGGATTTTATAAGAGGCCGGAAGTTCACTGCCTCACTCGATCCTCAGTTGAAGCCCGAAATTTGGGACGAGATGCACAGGGCTGTTACTGATGCTAAGAAGGGGAAGAATGTCTCTCCTGCTTTCGATAATATCGGTGAGGCTATATCCTGGCTTCATAGCAAATAGTACTTATGGAGGTCTTGTTCTCCAGATCATTCAAGAAAGAATATAAAAAGCTTCCTGGAAGGTTGCGTAATCGGGTAGATGAGAGAATAGTCTTGTTTTCAGTAAATCCCTTTGATACGTCCTTAAGAAACCACGAGCTCGAGGGAAAATTAAAGGGATATAGAAGTATAGATATCACGGGGGACTTAAGAGCGCATTACTACACCCTCAAAAAGGACACTGCGCTATTTGTGAAGCTAGGCACCCATAGTGAACTTTATGCGTAGAAGGCGTCGCGGTGAATCCGTGTAGAGTTTAGTTGCAAAACAAGGCTTTGGGGAAATTGGGCCACAATCACATACGGACACATTGGATTCACACACTCTACGTAGCATCCATCGTTTTAGTAGGTATGGGCGGCTTTATGCTAGGTGGAGGCGATGCTTCAACTGGCCTTTTGGCCAACTTCCAGGAGGCTTTAGGGAATACGTTTGGTACGAACCCCACTGGTTTAGTTGAGGTGGTAAAGGTGGATGACTTTACACCCAGCAAAATCTCAAGCCCTGCAGACCGAGTATTGGAGGAAGACAACTTCGCAGTAGAGCAGAGCGAAACAGCCAAAACCCAAGCCGTAGCAGCTAAGGCATGTTCTTTTGATGCTAGCGCCGATCCTATCAGGGGAGGCGTCTTAATAAACGAAGTAGCCTGGATGGGAGGGCCATCTAGTAGTGGTTTGTCCTATACAGACGAGTGGATAGAGATCACAAACGCAGGCAATACAATAGTTAATTTAGGTGGCTGGCAGCTCATAGATAAGGCGGGAGATATAGAGTTTCTCTTCCCCCAAGATACTAGCCTTGCCCCTGGTGGGTTTCTTCTTCTAGAGCGAACGAACGACGAGACGGTACCAGGCGTTGCGGCCGACTTTATATACGTCGGCGCCCTATCCAACCAAAACGAGGGGTTACAACTCTTTGATCGCAACTGCAACTTGGTAGATGGGGTGTTAGCTGATCCCACATGGCCTGGTGGTAACGGTACTAACAGGCAGACTATGGAAAGAAGCAGCGATCTTGGCTGGCACACTTTTGCCGGAGAGGCAGGCGATGTATCTGGTACACCCAGAGCTCCCAACAGTGAGGGGAGCAGCAACGGGCTAGAGGAAGAGGTGGAAGATGCAGTGGAGGACAAACATTCGAAAGAAGTAGCTCTTTGTGAGGCGGAAGGGAAACCGCCGAGCTATAAGGTGCTCATCAACGAGGTTGCGTGGGCGGGTGCATCCGGGAGTGCTTCTAGTGAGTGGATTGAGCTTCGGAGCAGATCTCCTGGCATAGGCACTTTGTCCAACTGGCAGCTTTTTGATGAGGCAAGAGCTATCAGAATCTTCTTTACCAGCGAGGACGAGATTGACGACTATTTCCTATTGGCTCGTAGGTTAACTAGCGAAAGCCCAGAGGCTATCTTAACCGTGGGAGAGCAAGAGGCGGACAAAACCTACACCGGAACAATTGAAAACAGCAACGAGGCTCTATATCTGTTTGATGAGAACTGTGGCTTGGTAGACAAGGTGGTTGCTCCAGGGAGTTGGACTGATGTTGGAGGTAGCGCCTCACCCTCATATAGAACAGCCGAAAGAGCAGATGTCGGTAGCTGGCAAAGCTACAGCGGTAGCGGTGAAGATGGCATTATGGGCACCCCTCGCAAAGCCAACAGCAAACCCCTGGTTGTACATGTACCAGAACAGAGTAGTGGAAGCGGAGGTGGAGGCGGATCTGAAGAGGAGGCCGAAGGAACTACGGAAGAACCGCAAGAGGTTGTCAGTATCTGCTCCTTTGATACAACTCAGGAAGCCCTGGGCACAGTTTTAATCAACGAGGTAGCTTGGATGGGCGGTTTAAGCTCAGAGGGTCTGTCCCACTTTGATGAGTGGATAGAGCTGAAGAATATGTCCGGAGAGAACGTATCTCTAACTGGTTGGCAATTACTAGACGCAGGAGGGGATATCGAGATTGTGTTCGAAGAAGGTACCACCCTATCTTCAGGAGAAATAATGCTTTTAGAACGAACTGACGACGATTCAGTTCCTGGTATTGGCGCAGATTTGATGTACACCGGCGCGTTAGGGAATAGTGATGAAGGACTTAAATTGTTCTCTAGGGAGTGTGGGTTGGTGGATAGCGTAATTGCAGATCCAGACTGGCCCGCTGGAGATAACAACTCGAAGGCGACCATGGAAAGAGCAGTTGATTTGTTATGGCACTCATTTGTGGGAAGTCCAACTTCGGGTGTTTGGGGTACGCCTGGTGGTGAAAACTCATCTGGCGAAGATGAGGATGGTGAAAGCGAAGAGATTGAAGAACAAGAGGAGAGTGAAGACGCAGAAGAGCCCGAGGAGGAGGTGGAAAACGATAATGAGCCAGAGGACAAGATTTTAGAAGAGCCCACCGAAGAGGAAGAACCTCCGGAGGAAATAGAGGAGACAGAAGATCCCGACGAAGACCAATCTATTGAAAATGAGGGGAGTTCTGATACCGTATAAACGCAGCCGATGAGGGTTAGCAAGCCTCCGTGGTGAAATGGATATCACACCAGGCTTCGAACCTGGTATTGGGGGTTCGAGTCCCTCCGGAGGTACAGATATCCGCCCGTAGCTCAGTTGGTAGAGCAGCGGCCTTTTAAGCCGATGGTCGCAGGTTCGAATCCTGCCGGGCGGACACGTGATTC
>CAYMRK010000058.1:0-3484 GCA_964392905.1 uncultured Candidatus Saccharibacteria bacterium
GAGGAACTCACCGACCAACAGCGGAGAAGCTACGAGTACGATCGAGCTCAGCACATCAAGCCTTATCTCGAAGAGGCAGATGTGCTTCTCGACGTACACGCCAGCTTCTCCAAGGCATCCCCAATCCCCTTCGTCATCTGCGAGATGAATGCGCGTGGGGTCATGGAGTATCTGCCCTTCGATCTCGTCACAACGGGGTTCGATGAAGTGGAGCCGGGTGGCACCGACTACTACATGAACCGCATCGGCAAGGTCGGCGTCTGTGTCGAGTGCGGATACCTGGGTGATCCGCAGTCCACAGAGAGAGCGAAGGAGAGCATCCGGAGCTTCCTGGTGGCTAGAGGACACATCAACGGACGGGTTCAGTCCCGCGAGCAGTCACACGTCGCTATGTACGACCTGTACTTCACTCAGACGGACCGCTACGTCCTCGTGAAGGAGTTCGCGGACTTCGAAGATGTGGCAGCCGGCCAAGTGGTGGCTCGCGACGGCGATGTGGAGGTGACGGTGCCTCGAGATGGCATCATCCTCTTCGCGCGTGAACGCAAGCACGCTGGTGAAGAGGGGTTCCTCCTTGGAACTTGGGAGCGAAGACTCCCTATCCATAGGTAACAGGTAGCCCCGCTTCCGATCGCAACAACGTCCCGCGATCACAAAGGAAAGCGGGGCGTTGTTGTTTTAGCAACAGACTATTTGCCTCCTTTAAAAAATAGTAGTGGTCAGGGCATATGCGCAGGTGAGCACAATAATGTGTTGACAACCCAATCGCACTCCCTAAAGTTATGCCTGTATTCAAAATGAGGAAGATAACATCCTTTGATAGTGCCTATAAATTCCTGGTGGAGGCCGTCCCTAAAACAAGCGTCGCTGCCTTCAAGGGGAAGATTGGACTTGAGCAGTCTAGACTCTGGATGGAAGAGCTCGGCAATCCTCAAAACACATTTCCTCCAATTCACATAGCAGGCACCTCTGGCAAGGGAACCGTATCACATCTGATAGCAACGCTCCTGGAAGCTCACGGCAAAAAGACGGCGCTTATCACATCTCCCCATGCATACGACATACGGGAGAGAATTCTAATTGGCAATAAGAAACTCACTAAGCCCCTTTGGGTAAAACTCATAAACGAGATACTGCCAAGCTATACCAAGATGAAGAGTATGGGTAAGGCTCCTTCATACTTCGAAGTCTTGATGGCTCTGGGGTTTAGAGCGGCTGCAAGGAGCAAGGTTGACTATTGCGTAATCGAAACTGGTCTAGGAGGCAAACTAGACACATCAAACACCATTGATAGAGCAGATAAGGTGTGCGTCCTAACTCCTATTGGATACGACCATATGCACATTTTAGGAAACACTATCAAGGAGATTGCCACCCAAAAAGCCGGCATCATCCACTCCAGCCAGTTCGTCTTCACTGCGCCCCAGACTAGAGAAGCCATGCGTGTTATTAAAACTAGATGTCTGAAGGAGAAGGCTCCCCTCGCTGTCGTATCCCCTAAGGGCACTCTGAAGAAATACGGCCTGCTCAATCCCAGCTCGCTTAACCTTCAACTGTCAGGCGCGCACAATCAGTCTAATCTTGCTCTTGCTCTAAGAGTCCTAGAACACATCTGCGAGCGCGATGGGTGGAAGATTAGTAGTGTGGCTATAAAAAAAGCCCTGCGTGCGTTCACTATCCCTGGTCGCTTTGAAATCAATAAAATACCCAACGGCAAGGAGATAGTCTTTGATGGCGCTCATAATGAACAAAAGGTTGGTGCTTTGATGGCTGCCTTGAGGGAAAGATATGGTCGGGAACCAGTTGGTTTCGTCTTTGCCTCTAGCAAGGAAGACCCCGCTAAGAAACTGAATCTTATTAAGAAGGGTGCTCAAGTCGTTCTCCTCACGAAATACCATTCTAGAGAACTGGATATGCTACGCCCCCAACCTGACCTAGAGAAGTTTGCTGACGGCAAGAAGCTATTTTATCTTCCGGATGCCCGAAGTGTTGCCTCCTACATCAAGGCCAGTGACATAAGAATTTGGGTAGTTACGGGGTCGTTTTACATATTGGGAGAGATAAAAGATCTCTCAACGTAGGAAGAGGCAAAGTATATATCTATAAAGAGGCCGATAAGGCCGATTACTAGTAGCAAAACGATAAAGCCATTTGGCAGCTTGCGTCCCTTCAAAAGTAGATAGGATACGAGAATGATATACACAAAGGCTAACACCCCGAATATATCAAAAAATGCCGGCCCTAATTGTTCAATTGTGGCTAATAGCATATGCGGTGAGGGAGGGATTCGAACCCTCGCGCCGGCACAAACCGACCTAACGGTTTAGCAAACCGTCCCCTTCAGCCTCTTGGGTACCTCACCCTACAGGGGATTTTATACTAATAAGGATGCTTTTCAATCAGAATTCTTAGGAAAGCGCTTGGCTTAAAGCCACCACCTCTCTTTGCAAGCGGTTGTTGAGGTCCTCGTAGAACATAGGAACTGATGCAGCGTAGAATTCGATCTTCTCCTCCAACTGCTCAGGATTACTCATAGCACTTCTAATATCGTCCAACTGCTCTTCGTTTAACCTGTTGAGTAGGGTCTCTAATACCAGATCGTCGAGACGTTCAAGAATTTGACCAGCAACAGCCTTTTTCTTTTCATCGGGAAGATCCTTGAGCTTGGGCGCCTGAAGCACGGCAGCCACCATGCTCTCCATATATCTATCTAGTTGTTTGTCATCCTTATCCTCTGCCATCTATTTATGATGACCTCTCGGCCATTACCATCTCGACTAGTCTGCTTTTCGCTCTTTCAAAGTTTAGCACGTGGCCAACTGGAATTGCGCGGTGGTGAATCTCGCCCTCAATTCCAGCTTCTGGCCAGGCGATATCAGAGTCCTCGCATATGATTCGATCTATGGCTGCGATTTCCTCTCCGGTCGGTTCCCTGCCCAAAACACTCTTCATCCAATCACGAGACTCAAGCCATGGATTAGAATCTTTCACTAAGGAAACATGGTCTGGCAAACTCTCCATACTAAGCAGCAAGTTGTCTGTGGTCTCTTCGATGGGCATGCCATCTGCTACCTCGTGAGCTACTCCATTAACGCCAGAGAGGTCTGCCATCTCGGATCCTGAAAGGACATCAAGCTGTCCGGCAGGGACATACATATCAGCAAGAGTTAGGTTATTGTCGTCCATGAACTCCAAAGCGGCAGCTTGGTACTCCAGGGCAGATGGATCTCTTCCTAAAACGCCCCTGAGGTATTCTTCTAGATACGAGCTTGCGCTTTGCTCTCCAGGGATCTGCACCGATGCAAGCTCTCCCTCTAGAGGGGCGTACGGGATATCTGGAGACATAGGCTCGGCGCCGGTAGAGGGCACGTCGGCTCCTTCGGCATGAACATCGGGAATGCGCCCTGCCTCTGGTGAGAACACCTCTTCGGCGGGACTATCAAAATCCACTCCGGCACCACTAGGAGCTTCTTGGCCAGTTTCT
>CAYMRK010000059.1:0-3437 GCA_964392905.1 uncultured Candidatus Saccharibacteria bacterium
TTTGCTGCCGGTAAAGTAGTTAAGGGCAGCCCCGTATGAACGGGCCTCCACCACTCTCAAATCGGCGTCAATGCCTTCTTTCAAAACTACCGACGCTTTAGTTCCACCGTGAGCTAGCACTCTCACTACGTTAGGCTGTGAGATGAACGCTTCCATAACCTTTTCTGGGCTCTTAGACACGGCCAGCACATCCAAGTCGCCCACTGTCTCTTTGCGTCTCCGCAAAGAGCCCGCCACCACAACCTTTGTCACCCCGGGAACGCTTTTGATCTGCTCCTCTAAGCGCTCACTGAGGGGAATTGCCTTATCGAGCGTCATGCGTTGACCCTGGGCGTGGTAAAACTCGATACCCTTTAGGATGTTCTCTTGTGACTTTTCTCCAAATCCTTCCAGCCCAGCGATCTTGCCCTTCTTGGCTGCCTTCTCTAGGTCCGATACGCTGCGCACGCCTAAAGTCTCGTACAAGGCCTTCACCTTTTTTGGCCCTAATCCCTCTATAGTTGAGAGCGCTGACAAGTTAACGGGTATATCTTTTTTGAGCTTCTCGTAGTATTCGAGTTTGCCGGTTTTAATGAGCTCCTCAACCTTTTCTGCAATCGCCTGCCCGACACCGGGTATCTGCTTGAGCCCCTTTACGCCCTCTCGCTCATATATGTCGGACACCTCCTCGCTTAAGTCTCTAATCGTGCCAGCCGCTTTTTGATACGCTCGAGGCTTGAATTGGACGTTTTGCATGGCCAAATACTCACCGATCTCGTCGAGTATTTGGGCTATCTCTACATTGCGCATAGCAGCTTAGGGGCCAACTGTACTGCGGCCTTTGTGTTTACGATGTGCGCGGGTCTTTTCTGCTGCCTTCTCTGGTTTGTGAGGCGCTGGTATAAGCAATTTGGGGATTGCCAACAACACCACGGCTGCAACTAAAGAGTTTAGACCGGCGAGGATAAAGACCATCTCGAACCCAAGGGTTTCGGCTATTTTAGCTCCCAGAATAGATGCCACAGCCACAGCCAGACCAATCGATCCCCTATCAAGAGACCAGTCAAAGGCTATCTTCCCTTTATCAATATGGCGGGTGAATATCGACGGCCACGCTACGTTGTATACTCCAAGCGCCATGCCGTGGAAAATCTGGGCTACGTACAAGACCTCGATGCTCTTTACGTAGGCCAACCAAAAAGAGATAAAGCCCAAGGCGATCAGAGAACCGACTAGGGCGTAGAAGTCATCCTTTTCGCCTTCACTCTTATCCAGCTTCTCGGCTACAAACGGCTGAATGATGGACCTAAAAAACCAGTATATAGCTCCTGCTATACCAGCGGTTACCAAAGTGGCCTCTACAATCTCTTCTAAGACGAATATAGAAAAGATGGGCGAAACGAACCCCCAGCCTACATATAGGAGCAAGTCAGAGAGCACCATAAACTTAACTACTTTATTAACCTTATCCAGCATGTTCTAAATTATTATACCTAAGGTTTCCCTCAATCCCCTTGGGCGTTATGCCAAAGAGCGAGAATACTCGTTGCACTCTTTCATTCTCCGTGTATATCAACCCCCTAAAGAGGTCTCTGCTTGAAACTGGCCTCTTGGTTCCGCCTTGGGTGGTAAATGCTTTGACGACTACCTCCTCTGCTCGGGCGGCTCTCCAAGCTTTGGTCTCTCGCAGGCGTCTTTCATCTTGAAGGTAGCGATCGATCTGTCCGGCGAACTCGCTCCTAGATATATCCAGGCGGCGCAGGACCTCTTCAATCTCGCTTACATCCACCAGTTCTCTCATTAAATTGAGTAGGAAGCTGCCCCCAAGTAGTGATGCTCGGTCGGTGGCAACCTCTAAGAGCTCTCTGGCTTCGGGCTCCATGTATAGAAGAAGATTGCCTCCCCGAAAGTTACGCCTTACGCCCCACCATCTCCAACTCTTGCCGAGCTTAAAGAGAGTGTAGGCCAACAAGAGCACTCCCACCCAGAAAATGGTTGTTACATCAGAAAAGAGCATTAATACCCCTGCCACTAGAGCCAGGGTGTTAATGATGCCTTTGAGTGATTTGGCCCAGAGCCTTGTGCCTACACTCAGCTTAAGGAGAGGATCTTCGAAGTACAGTTCACTTTTTTCTCGCATTTTCTTAGTTTAATATACGGCAATTTGTATAATAAGCCTATGACGCAGCTCGATGAACTCCAAGAGTTGGAGGCTCAAATGGAGAGGGACTCCACTTTGCCCCTTAGAGAATCTAACCTGGTCTTTGGCGAAGGCTCGCCCAAGGCAGAGGTTGTTTTCATAGGTGAAGCGCCTGGGTTCCATGAAGACCAGCAGGGTCGTCCTTTCGTGGGTAGAGCCGGCAAGCTTCTCGATAAGTTAATCGAGGGTCTAGGCTGGCAAAGACAGGATGTATATATAACCAACATTGTAAAACGTAGGCCTCCCGAGAATAGAGATCCCCTTCCCGAGGAGATTGAAGCCTACAAGCCCTATCTCGAAAAGCAGCTGGATATCCTCAAACCTAAGGTCATTGTGCCATTGGGCCGCTTTTCCATGATGTATTTCATACCCTTGGGGAGAATCTCACAAGACCAGGGCAGGGTCTTTAGGTGGCGGGGAGTGCTCGTCATGCCCGTATACCACCCAGCAGCAGCTTTGCGAAACCCCAACTTAGTCTCTGACCTAGAGTCAGCTTTTGCGAAGCTACCGAGGTTAATTAAAGATTTTCAAAAACTTATTGAAGCGAAAAGTGAACCTCGGGCGGAAAGCACGCAGAAGAAAGCCCCTAAGCTCTTCTAATTTAAGTCTTTTTCTTAGTTGATTTTTTGCTAGTAAGTCCCCTTAGGTCCAGGACTTGGGCGTCGCGCTCCTGTAGTTTAACTAGACCGTCAAACCCCTTGCCCTTGCTAATTGCTTGAGCCAGCTCCCAGCCGCCTGCGAAGTGCGGCATGATGACGTAATTGGCGCCCGCTTTATAAAACTCCTTAGCGTCTTCCTCGGTTGAGGCAGTAACCACCACCTGAGCCGGACTCTTTTTCTTCTGCAAAAACTTTACAATCGTCATGTTGTCTTTTTTGTCAGGAACCGTTGATATCACCAAACGCGCTTTATGGAGCGCTACCACGTCCTGGATCTCCTCGTCAGTAACGTCCCCGTATACAACTGGAATCTCTTGGGCTCTTAGGGCCTTTACCACCACCGGATCAAAGTCGAGTGCTACAAATTCCTCCCCACTCTCCAGAAGAGTCTCCATAACACTCCTGCCTGTTCTATGAACCCCTACCAACACCACGTGATTCTCAAATCCATCTTCTATCGAGGTGTCGTCCACCAACTTCTTCCTAAATTCGAAGAATTTGAGGACTGGCTTGAGACGCTTGTATATCGCTTCGCTGTAGATGATGAAATATGAGGATGTAAAAATCGTTATGATACCAACCAGGGTGATGAGGGTGGT
>CAYMRK010000060.1:0-3209 GCA_964392905.1 uncultured Candidatus Saccharibacteria bacterium
GAAGTAGTGGATGGCAATACGGTCAATCTTTTGCTCTTCCGTTAAGGTAGCTAGCCGCTTTAGATCCTGACCCCAATCATAGTTAGAGTCGGTGACGTACTGCCATCCGTAGTCTGTGCCCACGAAATCGTTAAAGTAGGGTAGGTAGTGGGGATAGCTGCTGAAGGCGAGGATGCCTTGCCAGATGAAAAGGAAGACGATCACAGCTGTCCTAAGTTGGCGACGTGAGGTGCTAGCTAATGCGTATTTCCTTAAAGAACCGGTGGCTAGGATGTAAAAAAGTGGGATGACTGGCATCAGATGGCGAAAACCGATATTAAGTGGGCTCGCGACGGAATAGGCTAGGTATATGAATATGAACACAAGAGCAGAAGATTCATGGAGATTGGTGGTTAAATAATCCTTGAGTCGGCGCGAACTCTTAGAGAGAGAGCGCAAAGCCCCGTGGGTCGAGAGAAGTAGTCCAAGTACTAACAAAGTGAGCATAGGTAGGGTCTCTTTGAGGGCGTATACGATGGGGAAATAGGCAGGACCCCCGCGAGTATCAACATCGCCCATGAAGTAGAGGGTATTGCCCCCGGTGGCACGTTTAAAGACCATCAGTAGACCCAACATATACTGGGCGTACGGCCTCAAAACGGGCTTGTCAGAGGCCCAAACGGTTGCTTGAGCCACATATCTTACGGGGCTTTGTTGGAACTCTCCCTGTAGAATAGCAGTGGTATCGGAGAGTTGTCTTTCAGGAGGATAGTTAGCGGTTGAGATAAGATACAGCGGGAATATAGTAAGGGCACCAATGAAGAAGATTATAAGGAGCTTAGCCATATGCTTTGGCAGGAGTCCTAGTCCCATCCTCGTTTCGTTTGCCCTGACGAAGGTATACATGAAGACCATAAAGAGCATGTGGCCTACTAAGATAATCGCCGAGAACTTCATGAGTTGGGCTATGCCAAAAGCTATACCTGCCATCACAAGCCTTTTCTTGGTGGGTGATATCAGGTATCGGTTGAAGTAGTAGAGAGAAACTATTATCCCCAGGGCCGCTCCAATATCAGTTGTAACGTAGTGGCCATGGGCTAAGAAGTGGGGGGAAAGAGCCACGCCTGTGGTTGGTAGTAGAGCCCACCATTGTCCCATCAGCTCTTTTGACCAGATGTAGACGAAAAGAATCAAAAGCAGGGTAAGGAGCATGGGGCCAAAGCGCGCCCACTGAATTATTAGATCGGCATCGTTGCCACTGTCGTACAAGAAGGCAGCGCCCATATCCCACTGGCCATTTACCGCCTCGGTCCATGCGGGAAGGTCGGTGGGGAAGACTACGTCCAAGAAAAGGAGCGGGAGCCCTGCCATCATCTTTACTAACGGAGGGTGTTCTGGATTTAGGCGGTAATCTAGGTTGTTAACGTAGGCATAGCCGGCAGGAATATGAGCTAACTCATCCATAATGGCGGATTCCTGCAGAGAAGAACCGACCATCAATAGCAAAGAAAGGGCGAGGAGAGTAACTAATATTATCTTGCTGCCAAGCTTCATTTGTTTGCTATGATTATACACGATGAAGGAGCTAGAGTGGACGTTTCACGCTAAAGCAAAAATGTCTTATTACCGCCTAACCGAGGGGCGCATAAGGCGAGTCATTAAGACCCCTGAACGCGTAGAAGAAGGGATAGCCGAAGGCACTGTTGCATTAATGCAGCCTCAAGGCCGAGGCGCTAGGGAGCATGAGATCTGGGTGATGGTGCGAGATATAGGTAGCACAAGGAGGGTCATATCAGCTTGGCGGTATCCAGGGCGCACCTTGCCTGGGGAGGCCTTACCTGAAGAGATTCTAAAAGAGTTCCAGGAGGCTATCTTGTAGCTCGATTGGCGGGAGATACTCAGAATGCTAGGATGGGCCCGTGGAATACTATTTCCTAAAAAAAGACGCAGAAGCACTGCGTAGTATGCTCGATGGCGTGGATGAGCAGAGAATGTCTTTGGCTCAGGACGCTGCTGTAAATGTTGGTCAAAGTTCAGAGACTTTTCACGACAACGCCGGCTTCGAAGTGGCCTTAAGAGAGCAGATGAGTTTGGCTAAGAAGAGCTCTGACTTGAGGGCAATATTGGCGAAGATGAGGGTTGTTGAGCCAAGCAATAAGTCGAGCAAGGTGAGTATCGGCTGTCAGATAGTGCTCAAAGATATAGACACTGGTGAGAGCAGGGTTTGCAGGGTGGGCAGCTATAGGGTTCTAGCCCAGAAGTTCAAGGAGGAGCTGCCCTACACAGCTCCTATCATCGAACCCTTTATAGGCAAGCGGGTTGGAGTTAAGCGAGTGATTGCGACTCCCGGAGGGGATAAACGCTACGAGCTCGTCAAAATAGAAGCCTGCGCTTGGGAGTAGTTTGACTAGACTCCTCATATGTCGTAGAAAGCTTAGTACGGAAAAGATCCGCGTACGTTGAATCAAGAGAGGAGGAGTGAGCAGTGAAGATCCTGAAGTGGGGCGAGCACGTCCTGGCCCTGGTTGGCCTCTACGCCATAGTGGCCTTCATCACCTGGGATATCAACGAACGTCGCTACGCTCGTGAGCCCCGGACATGACCGAAGTCATACTGGCGGGCACCTGAGATGGCTGCCGCATCGCTCGTAGGACGAGTTGACCAGCTCGAGACACGTCTTGCCGAGCGCGATCGATGTATCGCAAGGCTCGAGGCTGAGAACTCGGCTCTAAGCGAAGAGCTGGCAAAAGCACAAGAAACAGCACGCTCCTACCAGGCCCAAATCGATGGCTCAGAAAATGAGCCGAACGAGAGTCCGGCGTAAGTCGGACAAGACCCCGGTTCCCAGCGGAGCGTGAGACACGACCCTGGGTAGAGCTGGGGTCGTGTCATTTCTAGGCTTGTTAGCGGGGTGGCAAAAAAGTAAAATGGCTCTATACCCCCTTATAAACACAGGAAGAGGGGATTTCTTCATGTTTAAACTAATCTCAGACAACAAACCCGCTGGCGATCAGCCAAAGGCTATAGAAAGTTTAGTTAAAGGCATCAAAAAGGGTCTTCAGCACCAGGTCCTACTCGGTGTTACTGGTTCGGGAAAGACCTTTACCATGGCCAATGTGATTGAGGAGATTGGAAGGCCTACATTGGTGATAGCTCACAACAAGACCTTGGCGGCCCAGCTTTGTAATGAGTTCAGGGAACTTTTCCCCCAAAATGCCGTCCACTACTTC
>CAYMRK010000061.1:0-3166 GCA_964392905.1 uncultured Candidatus Saccharibacteria bacterium
AGGCGACATCCAGGATCCGCGAGGCATGGTGGGCGCTAAACTCGAAGTCATCAATTTGATCGTTGAAGTTTTTGAGCCGAGCGTTCGTAATCTAGAGAAGTGTATCAAGATGGCCGGAGGGTCAGTGGGAGGTATGGTCTTTTCTCCTTTGGCTTCAGCTAAGTCTGTTTTAACAAACAATCAACTGGAATTGGGAGTGGTGTTGATCGACATCGGCGGCAGCACTACGGGATTGGCAATATACGAGGAAGGAAAGCTTTTACATACCAAGGTATTTAAGGTAGGGGCAAACTATATCACCAATGATTTAGCCTTGGCGCTTGAGATTCCACCTGATCTAGCCGAAAAGATCAAAATCGCCCACGGTTATGCTCTCGCTAAGGAGGTGCCAAGCCGAGAGAACATAGATTTGAAGAAATTTGACTCCGATGTGAGTCGAGCTCCCTCAAAAAGGTTTGTAGCGGAGGTGATTGAAGCTCGTTTGTCAGAGATTTGCGAAGTTGTCAACGATGAACTAAAATCAATCGGCAAGGAAAGAAGCCTGCCCGGAGGCGTAGTAGTTGTCGGGGGAGGAGCTAAAATGCCCGGCGTTGCTGATCTGGTGCAAAGAGAACTTAGGATGGCTACTCAAATAGGAGCGGCCAATGGGACCATCTTTGCCGCCAAAGACGCACCAGCCAGGGAGTTGATTGAGTCTCCCGAATACACCTGTGCTCTGGGATTGCCCCTCTATAGCGATGAGGCTAAGAGTAGGGCGACAGGGGGCAGTTCCGTGTCTATGCCCGGGTCTATGGGCAAAATGGTGGACAAGGTTCTAGACGCCTTCCGTCCATAGAGAAAGATATGGCCAAGAAAAAGAATACAGCAAAGAAAAAGGCCCCCAAAAGGAGGGTAGCTAAGAGGGTTCCCAAGAAGACCCTTAAGAAGAGTTCTCCCAAGAAGGTAAAAAGGGTTAAGAAAACGCCCGTTGCTTCGAAGAAGAGGGCTAAAAAGAGAGTAGTTAAGAAGACAGCTCCTAAGAGGAAGCCCGTCGTTAAAAAGACCGCTAAGCGAGCCAAGAAGAGCATTCCTAGGCGGCGTTCGACAGCTCGCAGGAGCTCTAGCACAAAGAGACCGGTAGTAAAGATTAAGGTTTTGGGCATAGGGGGCGGCGGAGGCAATGCTCTCACCCGCATGAGCAGAGACCCTATCCGAGGGGTAGAGTTTGTAGCTATTAATACTGACATTCAAGACTTGGAGAGCTGTGAGGCCAGGCGTAAGCTCCACATTGGTAAGGCTATAACCCGTGGCATGGGAGCAGGTATGAATCCGGAGTTGGGCCAACAGTCTGCTGAAGAGAATAGAGAAGAGATTGAAAGTATTCTTCACGATACAGACATGGTCTTTATAACCGCCGGCATGGGCGGAGGTACTGGCACTGGAGCAGCACCTGTTATAGCCGATATTGCCAGAGACATGGGAATTCTTACCGTTGCAGTTGTAACCAAGCCCTTTGCTTTCGAAGGCTCTGCGCGCATGCGTATCGCCGAAGAAGGTCTTACCAAACTAAGGGACAGAGTTGATACCTTACTCGTTATTCCAAACGATCGGATCTTCAACATCATTGATGCAAGCACACCGGTGTTGAAAGCCTTTGATAAGATTGACGAGATTTTGAAAAACTCAGTGCGGGGCATTGCCGACATGATTACATCGTCTGGCTTGGTGAATGTAGACTTTGCAGATGTGATGGCGGTGATGAAAGACGCCGGCGGTGCAGTTGTAGGCGTTGGAACAGCTAAAGGTAAAGAGCGAGCCTCCAAAGCGGTGGACGAGGCGGTTAACTCACCTCTGCTCGATACTTCGATCGATGGTGCCAGAGGAGTGCTCTTCTCAGTTGCAGGCAGCAGAGACTTGAAGATGTCTGAGATCAACGAAGCAGCTCAAATCATTACCGAGAATGTTGATGCTGGAGCCAAGATTATCTTCGGCGCCTACTACGATCGCAAAGTTCCCAAGGGAGCCATCAAGATCATATTGATTGCCACCGGTTTCAATAGCTCACACCAGCTTAGAGACCCAGATCGGTTTGGACTTTTCAGCGCAGGCAGCGATGAGCCTCTTGAGGATGAGGTTGGAGAAGACAAAGAGGGAGAGGAAGAGAGTCAAGGGGGTGACAAAGATGAGCCAAAAGAGTCTGAGCCTAGAGAAAAGAGACGCAGAAGCTCCGCTGAGGCCTCCAAGGAGGTTGAGACTGAGGATATTTGGGAGATACCGGCCTTTTTGCGCAGGCGTAAGAGGCGCTAGGAGTCGAAAGTGGGGAATCGAGGCAGTCTCATCCGAGACTGCCTTGTTTATCCACAGGCAGTGTGCTTTGCTAAAGACAGACATGGTAGGTACAATGAACTAGCAAATAAATCCAACCACTCAAAACTCGATGACCAAGCAACTCAAAGACAAGATCAACAAGTCATACTCGGAGAACGCTCTGAAGATGATGAACAAGCGTTACCTTTGGGAGGACGCGAAGGGCAAGAGGGAGACTCCGGCCGACATGCTCGAGCGAGTAGCCAACGATTTAGCTAGCGTGGAGGAGCAATACGGTAAGAAAGCCAACGATATTAAAAAGTTTGCCAAGGAGTTCTTGGAAGTGATGGCCAACAAGGAGTTTACTCCCGCTGGTCGCACCGTCACCAATGCTGGAGCAAGTACCAAGCTGGTTGCTAACTGCATCGTGTTGCCCATCGAGGATTCGATGGAGGGAATTTTTCAAACGTTGAAGGACGCCGCTCTTTTGCAGCAGGCGGGTTCCGGTCTTGGTTTTGCCCTCGACCACCTTCGTCCAACTTATGCACCTACAAAAACTTCAAAAGGAGTTTCGTCGGGTCCGGTTTCATTCTTGAGGGTATACGACGCAGCTTTCGGCACTATCAAGCAGCAGGGACGACACGGCGCCAACATGGCGATGATCTCCGTGGAGCACCCAGACTTTTACGATTTCCTAACCTGCAAAGCCAGGGAGGGTGATATTCGCAACTTCAACATTTCCGTAAAGCTCACAGACCGTTTCATGAAGCAGGTCATGGAGCACCCCGACAAACAGTGGTGGTGCAACTGGAAAGGCAAGAGGATGAAACCCCACAAGGTTTTGCGCAACCCCAATGGCGCAGTGAAGGGCGTGGAGCCT
>CAYMRK010000062.1:0-3071 GCA_964392905.1 uncultured Candidatus Saccharibacteria bacterium
TTGTGGTCTGCGGGAGCCACTTTCGAAGTGGACCGAGATCAGCCGGATGTCGGCCCATTCATCGTCGTGGCGAACCATGCTTCAATGCTCGATATCGCAGCGACCATTGCTGCTCTCAAGTACGTGAATGTGGTTTTCGCCTCACGTCCACTATTCTTCAAGGTCCCATTCCTTGGGTGGGCTATGATACTGGCCGGGCACTTCCGACTTGATCGAGACAATCCACGCAAGAGCTACCGAGAGCTTTCGGAGTTCAACTGCTTCGAACACAACCGGTCCCTTGCTATGTTCCCCGAGGGAACACGCTCGCAGGACGGTTCGCTCGGCGAGTTCGAAAGAGGGGCTTTGGCACTAGCAGTAAAGAAGCAACTGCCAGTACTGCCCTTGGCAATTACTGGGACATACCAGGCTCTGCCTAAGGGGAGAAAATTCCCTAGACCTGCACGGATAAGGGTGACTATCGGTGAACCGATAGAGGCCAGTGGGATGAAGGGGAATGAGGGCATCACAACACTCACCAAGGAGGTCACGGAATGGATCTCCGAGAATGTGTAAGTGCTCACAAACGCCCATCAACGGGGAGCCTACCTAGCTTCCTGCACGTTGGTGGGCTTTCCGTTATTTTAATGCCTAAAGCGCATCACACACCCGTGGACATAGTTGACAGATACCAGCAGAACAGTACTATTAGCTCAACATATAGAACCCTCCGTCAAGCTGGCGCTTACGTGGTCTCTAGGTGCATATACCAATAATTAATATGTTCGGGACTGCACTGGCCAAAAATAGGCTGCGTCGCACAACTGGGTTAGTTACCCTCTCTTTACTACTGACCATCTTCCAGCCGGTAATGGTGGCTTGGGCTGATGCCCCAAGTATATCTATAAACTCAATAGCACCTATCGAGACTTGTTCGTTCCCCTATGCTCAGAGTGTAACTGGCAGTATATCACACTCGCCAAACATCACTTCTCTTACAGACTTAAAGCTTTTTGTTAACAACACTCAAGTTGGTTCAACCATAAACCCGGCAAGCCCATTTTCTCTGCCCTGGAGCATTACCGCTTCAGGCACATACACTGTTAAAGTAGAGGCAAGACACGGTGGTAGCACCGGCTCTAGCGAAATAACGGTAGACGTCACATGCGAGGAGGTGGAAGAAAATACCCCACCATTTATAACCCTACTAGGAGACAACCCACTAGAACTATTAGTGGATGACCCATATGAAGATCCAGGTGCAACAGCAGAAGACGCCGAGGATGGCGATATTACTGAAGATATAATTGTCGGCGGAGACACAGTTGATACGTCTACTCCTGGCTCATATACCGTCACCTATAACGTTACTGACTCTGACGGTGCTGCCGCAGAAGAAGTCACTAGAGTGGTTAATGTAAACGAACCAGAGCTAGGAGAAGAGAATACCCTAGAACTATGTACCGATAATTTCGACAATGACGAAGACGGGGATACAGATTTAGAAGATGAAGACTGTGCCTCTTTTGCTGCCAGCCTCACAATCGTGAAAGTGGTAATAAACGACAATGAGGGAACAGCTACAACCACTGACTTCAACCTATTCGCGAACGCAATCGATATGGTTAGTGGAGTACTTAAGGTGCTTCTAATAGGAGATTATGTAGTATCTGAAGAAGGGCCCGGTGGATACACGGCATCTTTTTCAGATGACTGTGATGAAGACGGTAACATAACCTTGGGAGCAGGGGATGACAAGACTTGCACCATCACTAATGACGATCCGGAAGAGATCCTAAAACCCACGGAGGACACGCTTTTCCTTTGCTCTGACGAGCTAGATAACGATGAGGATGAACTAACAGACTTATCTGACCCAGATTGTGAGGCATACCTCCCGACTGTAACCGTCGAGAAGGAAGTTATTAACGATAACGATGGTATCTCTACGGTAGAGGACTTCTCGTTCTTCATAGACGATGCTGAGGTATCACTAGGAGAAACTATTATCCTTGAGCTAGGTGCACATATAGTTACCGAAACAGGTCCGGATGGATATGAAGCTACTTTTGGCGGTGATTGCGCAGAAGACGGAACAATTATCCTCGAGGCGGGGGATGCTTTGACCTGTACTATCGTCAATAACGACATTGATGATACTCCACAAGAGCAAAATGAAGAATCGACCTCCGGTGGTGGTGGTGGCGGTGGTGGTGGTGGCGCTGCTCCCCAGCAAAACAATACCGGCACTCAAACCACTAACCAATCAAGTCAACCTGTAAACAGTCCAGCACAAACTCAGCCTCTCACATTCACTAGCTTTGGTGACGAAGGAAGCGACGATGATGAGCCTATTGAAAGTGAAGTTGCGTCCCCAGAAGAGACGCCAACAAATGACGACGCAATCAATGACGAAGATGGAACGACTTTACTAGCTAACATTTTTAGCGCATTCAATCCTACTAACTGGGGGTGGTTAGAGTTTTGGATAATATTAATGCTTATCCTGCTCATCGCTTTCTACTACTTGGCAGGCAAGCGAAAGAAGAAATAAGAGATAAGAACACCACCGCCCGTAAGGCGGTGATGTTAATTTGTAGCTGATGTGACTTGCATAGCTACTAGGTCTCGATGTTGCTAGCTATTATCACACCGCTATTTGGATGTCTCGCTTCAGCTTGAGCAATGGCCTGAGCAGCGGTGTAGGCATAAACGGTTCTCAAATTACCGAATATGTCCACGTACACGTATGCCCTCTGGCCTGCCGTAACTTCACCGTCGAAGTCACCGCCTCCACCAATTGCTAGGTCACCAGACATCTCAGAAGCTAGAATCACTCCGCTGTTTGGATGTCTAGCCGGCGCCTCAGCAATAGCCTCAGCTGCAGTATTAGCCTCTATGGTGCGCAGATTTCCGTTCACATCTACATACATGTATGTAGTAGCGGCGAAAGCTGTAACCGAGAAGACTAATCCCACAAACACGGCTAAGCTGGTTGCGAGTAGTGCTTTCATGGTCCTAATCATTACTTTTTGTTTTTAATGATTATTCGCTTGTTAATGCTCGACGAGCGCATTAACCTAATTTCTAAC
>CAYMRK010000063.1:0-2911 GCA_964392905.1 uncultured Candidatus Saccharibacteria bacterium
ATACCCTTTGGGCGAGGCCGAGTGCTACTGGGCCGGTGGAGGTGGCTTCGTCTGCAGCAAAGACAGAGTCTACTAAGACTCCTAGCGTAACAGCTAACAGCAAAGTTAAGGTTGTGAGTTTTGTTACCTTAAGCACAAATCTCATCTGTATGTAGGCATTATAAACCAAAAACCACCCGTGAGGGTGGTTTTTAGCTCCTTGGTACCAAGGAAATTACTTGTGCTCTACTTGATCTCGGAACTTCTTGAGTAGGTGAGCTGCGTAATCCTTGCCTCCTAATCCGAAGGCAACACCACCAGCCAAGGCTAGCATTGCGAAGAATGCCGTAACGAATGCCTGGACGATGGCCACGGCGATACCAAGCTGCAATAGAGCAGCTGATACACCAAAGACTACAATGGCCCACCAAGTGACGGATCCGAGGAAGTTAGCGGACTCGAGTCCACCACTCTTAGCAGAAGCCCTCACTACGCCCCTTAGGAAGTTGGCGATGATAACCGTGGCCAACATTATTAGTACTGCCACTACAACCTGCGGGATGTAGAGCAATACTGCCTGAAGGAAGCTTGAGAAGGTGAAGAAGCCAAGGATGTCAGATGCTGCTAGGAAGAATGCGACCAGTACAAACCAGTACACAAGCCTTCCAAAGAACATACCAACGTTTAGCTTCATTCCAGCCCTTCTGAAGTGAGCATCTACACCGGCACTAGCAAGAAGTGAGTCTACCCTAAGGGCAGCCACAATCCTCTCAACTAGAGATCCGAGCGCAGCAGCTACTATTAGGCCGACGATAAAGACAACAAGAGCAGAAATAAAAGTGGGGAGAAATCCTACGAAGTCCACCCATAACTGCTGAAATGATGCCACTAATACATCGACCACGTCCTGAAATGTCATTTGTTTAGCGCTTCAGTCAAATTAAACCGACCTTTTTATCGCTATGTCCTTAATTATAGCAAAATAAACCCTTTTCTCCGGGGCAGTGCTGTGGATACCCAAAATTAACTAAGAGCGTACGTGGACTTGAGCACGGATGGGAATAAGTTTCTGAGGAAGTCGAAGAGGTTGAAGCTAACTCCAGGGTTCTCCTCTCTGATGAACGGGATGGCGATGGTGAGGGAGTCTGATGCGCTTGATCCTCCGCAGGTTAGGGTGAAGGTAGTGGCTGTTTCGAGATTACAAATATTCACGCTCCCTGAGCCTGATCCACCTGGGGTTGGGAAGGAAGCTCCATTCCATTCGGCGCTATCAGGTGAAGAGGAAGGTGTGCAAGATGGAACGGTTACGTTGTTGGCTTCCCAGTCTATCTCATAACAACCTGCTGGATTCTTGCCGGCATTGGTGAGCTCTACTTCAGGTGGGCAAGGAGGAGCGCTACAACTCCTAGTGCTTGGGCCTGAGCATGGCGCTCCTCCGTCACTAGGCACCGGATTGGTGCAAGTGCGAGTTTGGGTACCAGTTGTACCACAAGCATTGGCGGAGCAAGAGCTCCACGGAGACCAACCACCATTAACTGGATTCTGGGTGCAACTCTCTGCGGGGGTTTTGAGTTTACATTTGTTCGTACAGGTTGAGCATTGCCCACCATTTCCTGAGCCTAAATCGCATTGCTCACCCGGGTCCACAACTCCATTACCACAAGGACCTCCATCTCCCATACGGATTCTTACAGAATCGCTATTGGTGCCCGCGCTGTTGGAGCAGGTAGTTGTATATACATTCTCTACGTTGAGTTTACCGCTATCCTTAATGTTATTCTTGGCTGTCCAAGTATTGCCGTTTTTTGTTGGCTTCCCGTCACCTGAATTTGCTGTGGAGCAAGTGTCTGCATTACTTGAGCTCCAAGATATCTGAACGCTGGTTCCCGGGGCCACTGTTATCGACCCGTCCGAGCCATTGGCTTTTATATCGACTGTAGGTTTTGACGTAGGTTGTGGTGGTCGTGGTGGTTGCGTTGGAGCTCCGCAGCTTACTGTCCTTGGAGCTGCTGTTTTAATAAGACAACCTGCGTTTTTGGCTCCGGAGATAGGATCTGTAACTGTGTATGTTCTACACGTTTCATCAATAACGTTTTCGGCACTGCAGCTTCCATTGCTTCCATCACACCACGTGGGCTCTGAAGATTGTCCCTCAACGCATCGGGCGGCCCAATTGGATGCTGTGTTTTTTTTGGTTACAGGACGGCAATTCCAGCTACCACTCCAACAGTCCCTACCAAAACACCCTGCCGGAATCCATTTACAACTTGTTATAGTCAGTGGGTATGTAAACGTGCTGGTTACCCATCGCTCACAACTATAATCCTTTGAATACACAGGTTTTGTATACACGCTGCGGGTTGATCCACTTAGGGCACTCCCACCGTAAACACAAGCCGTACCACCTAAGTCTGTACGCCGTGGCGCGCCCGAACCAGATGGTTTCTCCACAACACACTCTAGAACCCCGACTCTACCAGCACAATTTGGATCAACATACCAATACCCATGATAGCTCCAAGACTGCGCTTTTGCCTCAGGTAAAATTGAATTTTTTATCTCTTCTAATGCTCCTTCTTGCTCCGACAGGTAGTAGAGGGTTGGCGGAAACGCAAGCACCCCATCTGGAGCTATATCTCTTTCTCCCTTGATATAGGCTAAAGCTTCTGCGTTTGTACCTATTATGCTTCTGTGTACTCTCTCTTGCTCTCGACATTCCTCTTCGCTAAAAATCCCATCAACGCAGTCTTGGGGCCTATATTCATTCAAACCAACGACAAGCCTCATTGGATATACACGACTATCCTCTAAGCTCTCTAGAAAGTTCTTCGCGGTGACTATAATTTCTTCTTGCGCTGGTAAACTTGTTAAGCTTGGGTCGAATGGTACACGACTACCTTCTACCCTTATGAAGCTCAATGGCGTTTCGTCT
>CAYMRK010000064.1:0-2877 GCA_964392905.1 uncultured Candidatus Saccharibacteria bacterium
ATAGTTCCTTTAGCTTTTTCAAAGAAGAGGTCGATGATACTTACAACTCTAACCCCAGCCTTTATGGCCTTTTGGATCTCGGGCAGGTTGTACAGGACGCCGGGGGCTTTGTATATGAGGTCGAACTCTTGGAGGTGAGAGAGGTAGTTAGGATCTGTCTTCTGGTCGAGTAGGGTGAGCTTTAGCTCGGGCTCGTGCTTAGCCAGATATGCGCGGATATCTTTGCCCTCTGTGCCGTATGCTCCAAGTATTGCTACTTTCATGTGCCGACGGGAGGAATCGAACCTCCGACCTAGGGTTTATGAGTCCCTCGCTCTAACCAACTGAGCTACGCCGGCCTGGGCTAAATGTTACTATGATTGTATCAGTTTCGCTACTCCTAATGCGGTACCGTCAAAGACGCTTTGCTTGCGCACTGGGACTCCCAAAACTTCTGACATTATGGCGGTTAAGTTCTTAGCCTGCGTGACGCCGCCATCTACCACAATCTCCTTGGGTTTGTGGGGAAGGACTTTTACTAAGGGTTCAAGTGTGTGGGCTAGCTCGTCTAGAGTGGGGTCAAGATTGCGGCCTGCCGCAAGCAGCTCATCAATCTTAGCTCCACAACAGTCAATCTTATATTCCAGAGCGTATCTAGGTTTCGGTTGATGAGGGATGAGGGTGGTGAAGAAGGGCTCCTTAACCTTGAAGGAATCGCCTATGGCCTGGACAAGAAAAGTGCCGGTACCAAAAGTTATTTTAGTCTTACCGGGAGCGGTACCAACCGCAGACATGCTGGACTGCTGGTCGCCGCACACAGCCCGTATTGGCAACGGAGCTCCCACTATCTCCGAGCGCAGAGTGCCAAAGTGGGAGCTTGAGCTCTGGACGGCCGGCAACATCTCCTTGGGAATACTGAATAACTCCGTCAACTTTGGATCCCAAGAGAGCGTTTTGATGTTGAAAAGCAAAGTGCGGGAAGCATTAGTGTAGTCGGTGGTGTGGGTTTGCTCTTGGCTAATGTTCCACAAAACCCAGCTATCTACAGTGCCGAAGCGTAGGCGACCTTGCTCAAGGAGTCTTTTCGCTCGGGGGACATTGTTTAAAATCCACTCAATCTTAGTGGCAGAGAAATACGGGTCCGGCGTGAGGCCGGTGCGGGACCTAATATCTCTTTTCTCAGATACAAGTTTGGCAGTTCTTCTTGCGGTACGAACATCTTCCCACACTATGGCTGGATACACGGCTCGGCTAGTACGGGTATCCCACAGTATGGTGGTTTCTCGCTGGTTAGTGATACCAAGGCCAGAGATTGAAAGAAGCGGTACCCTGGAGTTGAAAGCTGCCTGTTTGAGAACTAAAACGGATTTCTTGATCAGCTCCTTAGGATCTTGCTCTACCCAGCCACGTTTGGGGAAAGCTTTCTCCAGGTGTTCGTACTCTTTGGCTATAAGTTTAAAGTTTTGGTCGAATATGAACGCTTTCACGCCTGTGGTGCCAATATCAAGAACTAAGGAGTTTCCCTTGCGCATTAGTTTATAAGAGACCTGAATGCTCTGTTTGGATCTTTTCGGTGCAGCACAACCTGTTTGATGGTGTTAAGCAGCGGAGGCAAGTCTTTGCCTAAGCGCTTGGTGAGTAGAGGCAATGATAGCGCCCCTTCGCTCATGATCTTGGCTTTGCCTGAGGTAGCCAGCTGCATGCCTGCAGTTTTGTTGTGGGAGTAGTTGGAGTTGGCTGTGGCTTCCAGATCTGCAATGCCGGCGAGTGAAAGAGCTGTCTTCGATCTGCCTCCCAGTTTGCTTATAACTATTCCCATCTCTTTAACTGCCTGGTGTATAAGTACTCCCTTGGCATTGTCACCGAGTTTCAGCCCCTGAGCCATACCTAGAGAGAGAGCATAGACGTTCTTCAAGACGCCAGCCGCAGACACTCCCTGGACATCGGTGGTGTGCTCCAGAGAGATAATCGTGTCTTTAAAGATAGGGGCTACAGAATCATAGGTTTTCCTTGTGCTGGCGAGCGTGGCCTGAGTTGGCAGGTTCTGCCTGAGCTCTTCTGCAAGCATGGGGCCCCCAAGGAGAGCAATCCTGCCCCTGCCAAAGTGCTCGCTGAGTAACTCGCTTGTAAGTTGTCCGGTCTTCCGTTCCAGACCCTTAGTGAGCGACACAAGAATAGTTTTCTTAGAGAGTCCCTCTTTGAGGTTAACTGAGCACTCATCGATTGCATGCGAAGGAATACAAAGAAAAACAATTTGTGCGTTCTGGGCGAGTTCCCTTAAATCCGAACCGTGGGTACAAAGTTTGGGCTTGTGATCCCATAGGACGGGTTTGTGCTTTTGAAGGACCTGGGCGAGGGCTGAGCCTATCTCTCCGGCACCGACTATAAGAATCTTGTGGATCATGACTTAATTGTATCAAAAGTCTTCACTATAGACTTACACATTTGGATGGGGATTGGTAAAATAAAGAAAATGTGGACCGTTGTTGCAGCCATTGTTACCGCCAGTCTTCTTTTCTTGGGAGTGGTGTTAATCAACGCTCCAAGCGATACTCCCTCTCCGGAGGTAGAAACCTATGACGAAGGATTCTTTGGTGGTATTGGTGTTTTAGCTGATAAGCTTGGCCAATCGGCCAGAAGGGGAGAGCAAAGCAGGACTGACAGATACCAGGAGTATCTAAAGACTCAGGAGAAGTTGGCAGAGACCAGTCGCATATTGGAGACAGAGTCGGAGAGCCCTTCTCAATCCAACACACCAGCCATAAAGAAGGAGTCAACGCCTACTCCCAAGACGTCTGTTAAGCCAAATGTGCCCCAGTCTATTATTAAGCCAGCGCCAGCTCCAATTACTCCACCAACACTACAGCAAGAACCCCTTCATACGCCGCAGTTGGACGC
>CAYMRK010000065.1:0-2860 GCA_964392905.1 uncultured Candidatus Saccharibacteria bacterium
TGGCTCTTGAGGCGGAGCTTGGTATGACTAGTGAAACATTAATGGAGACTCGAGAAGAGAAGCTTAACCTTGAAGGTGAGTTGGAGGGTGAGCGTGAGAAGGTCCAACAGCTTGGTGAAGAGGTGGGGGAGATAGCCGAGACTGTGGGCGTGCTAGATAAGTTGAGTAAGACGGACCCCGAGCTTTTACAGAAGTACTCCAAGGTCTTTTTCCTAAATGAGCACTACAATCCTTCAGCTCTGGCTCCCATCGATACTAAATATAGATTTGATCCAGACAGACAACTCTATATCCACGCCTTAGTGCTTCCATTTACGGAGGATATGATCGATGACGCTAGGGGAGATGGCATAGATCTATACATAGCTTCTGCATTCCGCTCATTCGGCACCCAATCAGCTTTGAAGGCAGGATACACTGTGACCTATGGGGCGGGTACTGCCAATCAGTTCTCGGCTGATCAGGGTTACTCTGAACATCAGCTGGGAACCACGATCGACGTTACTACCACCGCCGTTGGAGGCAGTCTTAGGGGGTTTGAGAACACGGAAGCCTACAAGTGGATGCAGGAGAATGCGTATAAGTATGGGTTTGTTCTCTCGTACCCTCCGGGCAATGCCTACTACATCTTTGAGCCTTGGCACTGGAGATTCGTAGGCACTAAGCTAGCGCGCTATCTCGACCGTGAAGGCAAATACTTCTACGACCTTGATCAACGCAAGATAGATGAGTATCTAGTCAGTATATTTGACTAAAGGTCGCCAAACTTAACCAATCCATGAACAACAAAGTTTTAGCAGGCATAGTGATAGTCGCTCTAGCGCTCTTGGGCGTATGGTATTTCAATCAGCAAAGCGTTCAGGCACCTGAGGTTTCTGACGAATCTGAGGTGACTGACGAAATGGAAGATACTAACGAGGGAGGAGGTGTGACCGAGATCACATATACCGACAGCGGTTTTAGTCCTCAGTTGGTCACCATCGAACAGGGTGATACGGTGCGTTTTGTAAATGCCAGTAGCAGGGCCTTTTGGCCGGCGTCGGCAATGCACCCAACCCACACCGTATACCCCGGTTCAGACATCGAATTGTGCGGACAGGTGGCAGTTGGAGTCATCTTCGATTCGTGTGGTGACGTAGACCCCGGGGATAGCTGGGAGTTTACCTTCACTCAACAGGGAGAGTGGGGATATCACGACCACCTGAGCTCTACTCACTTCGGCAGGGTGGTAGTTGAGTAAAGCCCCTCCTTTCCGGTATATTTAGAGCATGAAACCCCACAAGATAAGGGTGGCTCTTTTGGTGGGTGGACCCTCGTTGGAGCACGAGGTCTCACTTGCAAGCGGTCGTTTGGTACACGCTCATCTAGATACTGCTAAATACGACGTAATACCGGTCGTAATAAGCCGTGCCGGAGATTGGTCGGTTGACCCTAGCCATCTCCCGGGGACGGTGGACGTTGCTTTCATTGCTTTGCACGGAGAGTATGGGGAGGATGGCGTTGTGCAAGAACTTTTGAGGGATATGAAGGTGCCCTACACCGGCAGTGACCACCTAGCAAGCGCTTTGGGGATGAACAAAATCCTTGCCAGCAGGCTGCTTAAAGCCCATGGAATTGAAACGCCTGAATCGATTGTTTTCCAGGGCCACGACTCGATTCATGGGGACTGGAAAGATGTCGCTTTACCAGCGGTGGTGAAGCCTGCTAATCGAGGTTCTTCTACCGGTGTGGGATTGGCAAGAACTCATGCCGAGTTGAAAGCCATGATTGAGAGAGCGCTTAGTCACAGCAACCGCGTATTAATTCAAAAGTTTGTACCCGGAATCGAGTTAGTGGGAGCGGTAGTTGATGATGGCTTGGGTAATCCATTTCCACTACCTCTAATGCAGATCAGTTCAGCCTCAACCAGGAACTTTGTGCCGGCATCTTTGCCAGCTAGAGATATGGGAATGGCTCAGGCTGTAGCTTTGAGAACCCATGAACTAGTTGGGGCCTCCGGCGTCTCGACAGTAGATATGATTCTGGGTGAGGATGGTAATTTGTATGTACTAGAGATAGACACCATCCCTTCGATGGGGGAGGCTAGTCCTTTGCTGCAGGCAGCTTTGACCCACGGCATGAGGCCGTCAGAGCTTTTCGACCGCATCATAGAGGCGGCGTTTATAAGGCATTCAAGTACTAAGAGTCGATGACTCCAGTAGAACAGATAAAGGAGAAGCTAGATATAGTTGAGCTTCTTAAGGGATATGTGCAGCTAAAGCCTGCGGGCAAGAACTTCAAAGCTTCGTGCCCCTTTCACAAAGAGAAAACGCCTTCGTTTATGGTATCTCCTGAGCGTCAGCTTTGGCGTTGCTTCGGGTGCGGGGAAGGAGGCGACATCTTCCGCTTTGTTATGCGCTATGAGAATCTGGAGTTCTATGAGGCGTTGCGTGTCCTGGCCGAAAAAGCTGGAGTAGATCTGAAGCGCACCTCTTCGGCGGATCAGCGCCAGCTAAACAACCTGTATGAGTTAGTAGCTACTGCCAAAGATATATTTGAGGCCAAGCTCAAGAGCTCTCCGGAGGCAATTGAGTATCTTAAGGGCAGAGGATTAACCGGCAAGACAGTTAAAGAGTTTGAGGTTGGGTTCTCTCCTGACCGCCCCGACGAGGTTACGATGGAACTTGTGAACAAAGGTTTCCGCATGGAGGATGTGGTGCGTGCAGGTCTGACCATTAAAACCGAGAAGGGGAAATATCTGGATCGATTCAGAGGCAGGATCATGTTTCCAATCCATAATCACTTCGGCAAGCCAGTTGGTTTCTCTGGCAGGATCCTGCCGGGGAGCGGCGACGCTCTAGCTAAGTACCTCAATACTCCT
>CAYMRK010000066.1:0-2859 GCA_964392905.1 uncultured Candidatus Saccharibacteria bacterium
TAGGACTTCGTAGATATTCTTATTCTTATATGTAACCTCTAAGGTCTCACGATTAAACCTGCGACCGTGACAAATATCACACTTAACATACACGGTGGGCAGGAAGTGCATCTCTATGGCAATTTGCCCGTGACCATCACAGTTGTCACACCTCCCTCCTTTGACGTTAAAGCTAAAGCGCCCTGGCTTGTATCCCCTAAAGCGCGCCTCTGGAGTGGCTGAGAATAGATCACGAATGTGATTCCAAGCCCCTACGTAGGTTGCAGGATTGGATCTTGGCGTACGCCCAATTGGCGATTGATCGATGTTAACTACTCTGTTTATGTACTCAAGGCCGAGAATGGTATTGTGAGCCCCGGGCTGGAAACTGGCCTTATTAAACTTATTAGCCAACGTTTTATAGAGCACATCATATACTAGCGTGCTTTTACCAGACCCCGAGACGCCGGTTACAGCAACGAACTTTCTAAGTGGGATGTCCACGTTAATGTTCTTGAGATTATTCTCTTTTGCTCCTTTGATCTTGAGATAATCGCCTGGTTTTTTGATCTCCCTTCTCTTTTCTGGAACTGGCACTGACTGTGTGCCTCTTAGATACTGCAGCGTAAGCGAATCTTTCTTTTTATCCTTCAAAAGACCCGGCATCTCGCCTTCGACAACAATATTGCCTCCGTGAACCCCAGCAGCTGGGCCAATATCGACTAGATAGTCTGAGGCGTGGATAGTTTCTTCATCATGCTCAACCACGATGATTGTGTTACCTAACTCTTTTAAGTCCTTGAGGGTGCTTATAAGCTTAGCGTTGTCCTTCTGGTGCAAACCTATTGTAGGCTCATCGAGGATATAGAGGGTGCCGACTAAGCGTGACCCGATCTGAGAAGCCAAACGTATGCGTTGAGCCTCTCCACCCGAAAGAGTGCCAGCCTTACGATCCAGCGTTATGTACTCGAGACCAACGTCGTGCATAAACTTGAGCCTATATCTCATCTCCCTCAAGGGTGCCTCAGCAATCTCACGCTCTTGGACAGGAAGCTTTTCTAAAGCATCAAAGTATTCAATTGCCTCTTCTATAGAAAGTGCGGTGACGTCAACAATGTTTTTGCCCTGAAGGAATACTGAAAGAGCCTCGGGGCGGAGTCTTTTGCCCTCGCACTTCTCACAAACCACCTCCGACCATACAGATTCTGTGCCTAATCCGTGACACTCTTCACAGGCACCATAGGGGCTGTTGAATGAAAACAGCCTTGGCTCAATCTCCGGAAACGAAAAGTTGTCTTTAGGGCAGGCGAAGCGGGCCGAGAAGATAATCTCCTCTTCGTCTTCCTTGGTTTGCTTGGAGCCTTTATAAATTCCGCTCAGCGTCTCACTAAAGAGCACTCTCACGGCATCGTGTCCATACTTTAGAGCCATCTCCACCGCCTCCGACAAGCGCAATCTTCCATCCTTGTCGGTAAAGTCGGTACTGGCAGATATCTTGTCTGTCACCAAATCTATGTCGTGCCTTTTATGGCGAGCCAAATCTATGCGATCTCTCAACGAGCGGAATGACCCATCAACGCGCGCCTCCGTGAACCCGGAGGAAAGTAGATCATAGAGTAGCTGGTAATACTCTCCTTTACGACCCACGACCACAGGAGCCATAACCACTAACTCTTTAGCTTTCTTATTCTTGGATGCCGTCTCTATGATTGCATCAACAATTTCACCGGTTGTGAGACGTTTAATCTCATCGCCGCATTCTACACAGTGCGGTTTACCCACGCGTGAGAAGAGCACCCTCATGTAGTCGTATATCTCAGTTATAGTCGCCACGATGGACCTAGGGTTAGAGGAGTGACTCTTTTGATCAATGGAAATAGCAGGAGAAAGCCCCTCTATCTCGTCCACGTCCGGCTTATCTAGCCTTCCTAAGAATTGCCTAGCGTATGCAGACAGACTCTCTATGTAGCGTCTCTGGCCCTCTGCGAAGATAGTATCGAACGCCAAAGAAGACTTACCCGAGCCAGAAAGTCCAGTAAACACAATCATCTTATCGCGCGGCAACTCTAGGTTGATGTTTTTCAGATTGTGCTCGCGCGCTCCTTTAATAACTATCTTATCTTGTGCCATGCTTAGTTTTCTTTTTGATTCTTTCCTTGAGCGCAAATAGCTCATCCCGCAAAAGAGCTGCTAGTTCAAAGTCTAGGGCCTTGGCTGCCTCTCTCATCTCGCGCTCCTTGTCTTTGATGATTTCCTGGATTCTTTTCTCAGATGCTGGCAGCGCACTCGTCTCAAGCTTAATGATCTCCTCAATCTTAGCCTCCCGCTCCTTATCTATCTCCGGCAAGATGTCCTTGATAGTTTTGCGGATGGTCTGGGGTGTAATGCCGTGACGCTTGTTGTAGGCGATCTGCTTTTTGCGCCTACGCTCAGTCTCAGCTACAGCCCTTTTAACAGAACCTGTTATGTTATCAGCGTACATCAGCACTTCGCCGTTGACGTTGCGCGCTGCCCGCCCGATAGTCTGGATAAGAGAAGTCTCGGAGCGCAAGAACCCCTCTTTATCAGCGTCGAGGATAGCAACCAACGATACTTCAGGCAAATCCAAGCCCTATCTCAAGAGGTTCACTCCCACCAAAACATCGAAGTCGCCTTTTCTGAGACCTGTCAGAATACGAATCCTATCGAGAGTCTGCACGTCGCTGTGGAGATAATTTACCTTCAGCCCCATGTCGTGGAGGTAATCGTTAAGGTCCTCTGCCATCTTCTTAGTGAGGGTGGTTATCAAAACACGCTCTCCCTTCTCTACTCTATCCTTAACTCTGGGCAGCAAATCATCTATCTGCCCCTCAGCCGGCCGGATGGTAACATCGGGGTCAA
>CAYMRK010000067.1:0-2752 GCA_964392905.1 uncultured Candidatus Saccharibacteria bacterium
CATCGTCGTCTGGCAACCTCAGCTGAGAACGGTCGATGATTTCAAGCACTCTCTTTAGGCCGTCCTTTTCAGCCTGCTCTTCGATCATGGTCTTTACTCTCTCCTGTATTCTATCTAGGTCCCGGACTCTTCTACTTGCAGACTCAACTGCATTATCCACTCCCTCTTTAGTCTGCTCAAAACGAGAACGTAAATCTTCGAAGCGTTCGTATTTGATTCTCAATCTTTCTATTAGATCCTGATGGTTTGCAGCTCTTTCTGTCAGTTTTACTATAAGCTCTTCTACATTGGGATTATTCGAAGTCTCACCGAGCTTCTCCAAGCGCGTACGCAAACGAGCCACACCTTCTTCATAGTTGAGAGCTGCCCGCTCTATGCCCTTCTCGTCTTGATCATCTAAGTCACTAACTTCCTCCAGCTCCTTAGCTTTCTCCTCCGTAACCTTGAGCTCAAACTCAGCCCGCTTTACCGGGTCGAGAATAACAGCCCGCCTTAGACCCCTGGCCCACTCTTTTAGGAAATAGAATGGGTTTGTAGGCAAAATGCCCGCATTATTAACCTCGATCTCATCTTCGACTACCACCTCAACTCCCTCCTGGGCGGTAACATTCAAGGCCGGCGACACCATGAGAACCAGTAGTGTCAATGCGACAATTTTAGTATATGTATATTTGTTCATTTGACTCCTATTATACCATATCGACAACTATCAATAAGCTACGTTATACTAGTAAGGTTCGAGTCCAAGATGGCTCACAAACTAGCCGCTTTGCTCGATAAAAGGTTCGATAAGATATAAGAGCATAGTGGCAGACGACATGCGTGGTGACGGCTACGAGAGGAAGATGTTCCAAGGCAACTGGACTTGTGGAAAGTGCGGTGCCGAAATCAAGGAACTTCCCTTCGAGCCGGACCCTAGCAGACTGGACCAGCTTCTTTGTCGGGATTGTCACCGACAAAAACGCCAGAGTTTCAGGCGCTAGTAACCCTAAGACAAAAGCACCCAATCGGGTGCTTTTGCTATTTTACCAATTAGCTAAAGCTAGCCCGAGACTTACAACCCCTAAGGCTGTTACTAAAACTACCAATATACCCCTCGATTTGAACCCCCTCATAAGCTAACCCTTTGCACTACAATGTCCTCACCAAAAAACTCGCTTCCCAGTTTAGTAAACTTGTCGGTTATGTCAGTGGAATAGAACCTAACTCCTCCTCCCCTCTCAAGCAGAGAGTCAATCTCCTCGTGCCTTGTAAGATAATCCCTAAGTCTCGGCGGCACGCACGTCTCCTCGGAAACCACTACAACTCCTGGACCAACTATGGATTTAATTCGATCCTCCAGAAAGCCGTAGTGTGTACAGCCCATAATCAAAGTATCTATATCCTCAGCCTTTAGCGGAGCAAGATACCCTGCCAACACCTCTTTAGTAAACTCGGAACGAGCCTCCCCCGCTTCGACAATAGGAACTAACAACGGGCAGGCTTGCTGGAAAACCTCGATTTGATCATTCACTTTACCTAACTCTCTTACAAAAGCCCCTGACCTGACGGTGCCCTCGGTAGCAATTACGCCCACTCTACCCCGTCTACTCTTCTCAGTCGCCTCTTCTGCTGCTGGGATTAATACCCCTAACACTCTCTTGCTGGGGTACCTATTGGGCAGGTATTCCTGCTGAATTCTACGTAAAGCCTCACTAGAGGCAGTATTACAGGCGAGAATCACGAGCTCGCAGCCCTGATCAAAGAGAAAATCTAGGGCTTCCTTAGTAAATTGATATACAAGCTCCTTAGAACGATTGCCGTAAGGAGCGCGAGCGCTATCCCCCAGATACAGATAGCTGTATTCAGGCAACTCCCTAACCACCCCTCGTAAGATGCTAAGCCCTCCTAAGCCCGAGTCGAATACCCCAATCTTGCCTTTTCCGTTCACAAGATAATAGTAACGAAAAGATTATCCTCATTACAGAGAATAGCAAAAGCACCCGCTAGGGGTGCTTTCGCTCGAGACTAGGCTCGACTTACCTTGGTAGCGTTTTGTCCCTTAGGACCGTCAGCTACTTCAAAGGTAACCTTGTCGCCTTCCTTGAGCTCGTCGAACTCTACGCCCTGAAGTTCGTTGGAGTGAAAGAATAAATCTTTCTCCTCGCCTTCACGGCCGATGAATCCGAAGCCACGGTCAGTAAGACGAACTATTGTTCCTTCTGCCATTTTTCTTCTTTTTTTGCTTTGTTAAACAATCAAGGCCAGAGCTGCCTAAAACCCGACTACTTGTCCACCGCAGGTTTACCTTGCATCGCACAGTTTGTCATGATTGATACCAATTGTCAACGACACCCTACTTGACTACCACGCCTATAGGGCACAAGAGAGCATATCGAGCCTCGATGCCTACTGATTAGACGCAGCGACAGTCCCTTTGGTACAATCCAGGCATGAAACAACTATTCAGAAAAGTGATGGGTTCCAAAGCGAAGGAGGGTGAAGCCGGGCATAGATGCGAGCCTAGTGGTAGTGGCGAAATGGTTTGGTTCCTCGGCGCTATTGGAGCTGCTGTCTACTACATCCAACAGGCACAATCATTTAGTGAAGGTGTCTTAGGAATCCTTAAGGCGTTGGTCTGGCCAGCGATTCTGGTCTACCAACTATTCCAGTACTTAGGCTAAACGGAGCTCTCGCTTTTCTCTCTACCTCAATATCCCAGATAGAAGAACTAGCAACGTAATCACGCCGAAGATAGACACTGTCTGAAGAA
>CAYMRK010000068.1:0-2735 GCA_964392905.1 uncultured Candidatus Saccharibacteria bacterium
TCTTTCTACAAACCCGACGCAGCTTCAAATTTGGCTCGCCTCATCTTAAGGTATAGTTGATGGCTAAAGACGCCAAAGTGAGGGTAAGGTTCGCGCCCTCTCCAACTGGCCCATTGCATATAGGTGGGGCAAGAACAGCTCTCTTTAACTGGCTTTTCGCCAAGGCTAAGGGTGGAGTTTTTGTGTTGAGGATTGAAGACACTGATAAAGAACGCTCCAAGGCCGAATACGAAGAGGATATTAAAAGTGGACTTACTTGGCTGGGAATTGAGTGGGATGAGCTATACCGACAAAGTGATAGGGGAGAGATATACAAAGAGTATCTAGAGAAACTACTAAAAGAGAACAAGGCTTACTGGTGTTTTTGCACCAAAGAAGAGCTGGAAGCACAGAGGCAGAACATGCTGATGCAGGGGCTGGCGCCCAAATACTCAGGGCGGTGCAGGGGAGTCTCTAGCGATGATGCCAAGGCACGTCTTAAGGGCGGAGAAAACGCCGTGTTGCGCCTAATTATCCCAGAGAACGAGATTCGATTCAAAGATATTATCCGAGGGGAGATTGTGTTTGACGGGAAGCTAATAGGGGATACGGTGATTGCCCGTGACCTGGAGAGCCCTCTGTATAACTTTGTAGTAGTGATAGACGATGTGTTGACCGAGATAACGCACGTTATCCGCGGAGAAGATCACATATCCAACACTCCTAAACAGGTGGCCTTAATGGAAGCGCTGGGTTTTGAGGTGCCGGAGTTTGCTCATCTGCCTATAATCTTGAATCCCGATCGTAGCAAAATGTCTAAGCGGTTTGCCGATACCTCTCTTAGTGAATATATCCAGAAGGGATACGCAAAAGAGGCGGTGATAAACTTCTTGGCTCTTTTGGGCTGGCACCCAGAGGGAGATCGGGAGATTATCTCCCAAGAGGAGCTGATCCGGGAGTTCTCTCTTGAGCGCGTGCAAAAGGGCGGCGCTGTCTTCAACGAGGAAAAACTCAGCTGGCTCAGCAGCTACTACTTCAAGGAAATGCCATTTGATGAATTTGAAAAGAGAGTAGGGGAGTTCCTGCCCAAGGACTGGAAGCTCAACGAAGAGATGATGGCCTCCGTCAAGGAACGAGTGGCCAGATTAGAAGAAGCGAAAGAGCTCTTGCAATTTTATTTCCAGTTACCAAACTATAATGCGGAACTTTTGAGTTGGAAGGATATGAGTAAAGACGAAGTAAGAGAAAATTTGGACAAAGCGTACGCAATGATAGAAGAGATACCGGAAAAAGATTTTAAAACCGACCTCCTTGAAAAGAGGTTATTAGAGGCAATACCCAGCAACGGCAGGGGAGAGATCTTATGGCCCCTAAGGGTTTCTTTAGCAGGGCTTAAGAACTCACCCAGCCCCTTTGAGATAATGGCTGCTCTCGGGAAGGAAGAATCTCTAAGGCGTATTGAACAAGCTCAGTCAAAAGTCAGTTAAGTATGAATAGGGGAGTAAAGACACTAAACATATTGCTGGTGGTAGGGCTAGTCTTTGCTTCAAGCACGACCTTCGCCGCTGTGCCATCCGAGCTGCAAAAACAGATTGAGGAAAAGCGAAAGGAGGTGGATAAGCTAAATGCTCAGATTGCTAGCACCCAAACGCAAATTGGTTCTCTGCAAGGACAGGCCAAAACACTCCAGGGCGCTATAGCCAAAATCGACACCGGCATCGAACAGGCCACCCTAGGCATCCGCTCTAGCGAGGCTAATATCGACAAGTTGACCCTAGAGATAGAGGCGCTTAGCTATGAAACCCAGGAAGTAGGGGAGGAGATTCGCAGGAAGCAGGCCCAAGTGGGTGAGTTTTTGCGAACGGTACAGCAACGAGACAAATACGGCTTTTTGGAATCACTCCTGACAAGTCAAACATTAGCTGAGGGACTCTCAGAGATTAATGCAATCAAAGCTTTACAAGACAACATTCGAGCCGAGGTGAATTCTCTAGCCGCGCTCCAAGATCAACTCAGAGGCACCATAGAGGTGAGCGCAGATAAGAAAGACCAACTGGGGGTGGAAATAGTGAACCTGGAAAGCAGAAAGGTCATTCTCGATGAGCAAAAAGATCAAAAGGAAGTGCTCCTCACTCAGACTAAGAATCAGGAAGCCCAGTACCAAGAACTACTAACCGACCTGGAGCGCCAGCAGCGGGCGCTTTTGGAGGAGATCAGCGACATAGAAGCACAGCTTTCCCGAAACTTTGACCGATCTACCGTACCTCAACGGCAGTCAGGCTTTCTGGCCTGGCCAGTGACTGCAAGCGGGGGTCGCAGCGGTGTGATATCGCAAAACTATGGTGAGACTGCATACTCCAGCCGTTTCTATAAAGGGAGACCCCATAACGGTACTGACATTGCTGCTCCGACTGGAACTGAGGTGAGGGCCGCGGCCGATGGGGTAGTAGCAAGGGTGGACTACAACGGCATTAACTATCAATACGGCAGGTACATACTTATCGATCATGGCAACGGCCTAACTACAATGTATGCACACCTCTCGGGCAGTACCGTAAGCCAAGGCCAAAGGGTGAATAGGGGAGACCTGATCGGATACGTCGGTAGTACCGGTTTCTCTACCGGACCGCACCTTCACTTTGGACTCTACGCAACACCCCAGGGTGGCTGGAAGCTGAGTGCAGATAGAGCTCAAGGAGGACTCTTCTCGATACCTCCGGCGAGTGGGTTAGTGCCCATTGCGGTTACTCTCAACC
>CAYMRK010000069.1:0-2702 GCA_964392905.1 uncultured Candidatus Saccharibacteria bacterium
ACCTACCATGATCACATCCGGATCCTGCCTTAGAATCTGCCTCAAACCGGAGGCGAAGGTGTAGCCGATCTCCGGCTTCACCTGAGACTGGTTCACTCCATCGAGGAAATACTCAACTGGATCCTCAAGGCTCACGATGTTCAAATTGCCGGTATTTAAAATCTTCAAGAGGGCATAGAGGCTGGTCGTCTTTCCTGAACCGGTGGGACCAGTCACCAAGATCATGCCGTAGGGTTCAGATATGGCTTTCCTCACCTGCTTAGCGTTTTTCCCCACCAACCCCAAAGCGTCGATGTCCTTAAGACCGATAGTCGGGTCAAGGACCCTGATGGCCACCTTCTCGCCGGAGGGAGTTGGAAATGTGGAAACACGGAAATCGATGTCCTTGTCGAAGATGGTGTCTCTGAAGCGTCCGTCCTGAGGCACGCGAGTTTCGTCGATCTTGAGATTGGTCAAGACTTTGACGCGAGCAAGCACAGCGTCGTGGATCTTCAGCGGAAAGCTCTGCACTTCCTTTAGGTCACCGTCAATTCTGAATCGTACGCGCATACGATCTCTCTGGGGCTCAATGTGAATATCAGAAGCGCCCTGCTCCACCGCTGAACGCAGCGTTGAAGAGACGATGCGGATAATGGGGGCCTCTTCTTCAACATCAACTCCCTGATCAATTGATGCCCGCCGTATTTGCGCAGATGCGCCTTCAGAGGCAGTGTCGCTTAGCGACCTAAGGGCCTTATCTACCTCCGAATCGTATGGACGATACAGGGTAAGAACTGCCTCCACATCAGACCGCGAGACAATGTATACACCCAGACTCAACTGGTGCTGCTGGGCTATAAAGCGCAGGGCGTCTTGAGCCCTCAGGTCCTGAGGGTTTTCCATGCCCACAACCAGCATCTGCCCGTCTAGGCGGATTGGGACAGATCTGTAAGTTTTGGCTGTGTTTTCTGGAATCAGCTCAAGGACTTTTGGATCGATAGCCTTCTTGTCTACAGCGCTGTAGGGAATACCCAAAATCTCCCCCTTCACCTTGGCGAGCTCTGCCTCGTTCACAAGGCGTCTTTCTAAGATGATCTCGTCCACAGGCTTTTTGAGCTGTGTGGAATCGGCAAGAAGTTTCTGCCCGTCTTGGGCGGAAATTAAAGACTTAGCTATAAGGCTGTTGAGTAGAACATTGCCGTCCATATGAGACTAGTGCTAAAACGGGGCGAATGGATTCTCTCTACCAGCAAGTCCGGGTTGCGCCTCCCCGACGTGCCGTCTCAATGAGGAAAAAGCTGGGTTGTTAGCAAAATCGGCTGCAGAGAAATTGACTCTAGAGAGCTCTGATACGCTCTCTACCTCGGGAGGGGCTACTACTTCAATCAAAGGCGCTTTGGCGAAGAAGAGCAGGTACGTACCTATAGCGAGCACTAAGATAACTGCACCCACAGCTACAGGCGTTACCCAGTTTCGATTAGCTTCTTGTTTGAATGAAAATGCCATCTTAGATTTGGTAATAGGTGTCGACTTCTACTTGGTAACGGTATGGACCGGCGGTACTATTGGCGTTTTCCACCTTAATCGATTTCACATCCATAATCCTCACGTTAGTCTCAAGCGCAGCTAAATAGCCTTTGAGGGACTCGTAGTTGCCAACCAGTGTCATGCTGACCCTAAGCGGTGCCACCGGCCTTACAATGTCGGCCATCTTGGTGGGCTCAATTGCCAGCGGCCTTACAGCCAGAGAGTCCATTAGGATGCCATTACTTGAAGCTATACCCTGGAACTGATTAACCATGGAGGCTGTCTCTTCCTCATTGGGCAAGGTTATAGCTAGAGTGTTTCTTAAGTCAGCCACGCTGTCGTACTGGCGGATAAGACGCTGCACTGCATCAACTGCCTCACGCTCTTCAGCTAGTAGTCCCGAAAGAGCCTGACGCTCACCCCTTAACTCCTGGATCTTTTTGTATTGGGGCACCACTAAACTGGAAAAGACCACCAATGATCCGATCACGAGGGCCATTCCCACCAGTATGCCTACTAATCTTTGAGCTGCCGGTTTCATGAAGCTGATGGGGTTAAGATTTCCTCGGCTAGAAGCAACCTCAATTTGAATCTGATCAAACCGTTCTGGAACTCTGACTCTTCCAAGGTCAGCTTCTCAATCTGTGGCGCCTCCTCGAAGAGAGCCAACTGGGAAACGAGCTCTTCGTAGCTGGCAGCGAATCCTTCAACTATTGCTTCCTGGTCTGGTACCGAGAGATCAAAGTTGGTGTAGTATACGTTCTCGCTGGTAATTGACTCTAATAGTAGGAATACCTGAGAGCTGACTGAGTGCTCTTGGAGGAGGGTCTTGATATTAGTCACCTGAGAGAAGAGAGCCGTAAGGTCATCCTTTTGCTGTTCGGATATCTGTGAACTTAGAGTCCCGAGCTCCTCTTCAATATTGTTAATACTTGCGTTGAGAAAACTCTGATAGCCGAAAGCTAAACCGAGGTATATAAAGAAAACGGTTGCAAAGATTACGAAACTGAAAGTTAGAAAACTCTTGGGCCAGCCCACCTTGGAACTAGGTCCGGAGAACTGCCGCCTAACATCTTGCGCATATTGGATTCCCTGAGAAGCCATTAGCTTTTTATATTCTTATTGATTTTCAAATCCTCTGATGCCAAGCCCTAGTGCTACCGAGTACGACGCGCTGATTTGTTTAATCGCCGGAG
>CAYMRK010000070.1:0-2673 GCA_964392905.1 uncultured Candidatus Saccharibacteria bacterium
CGCCGGTTGTGCGTCCTAAGTCGATGTATACGTTGCCCCGCTCGAAGCGCTGCACAACACCGCTGATGATTTTGCCCTCCTTGTCTTTGTATTCTTCGGCAATAGACTCGCGCTCTGCCTCGCGGAGACTCTGTAGAATGACTTGCTTTGCATTTTGAGCAGCAATACGGCCGAAGTCGGTCTGGCTCTCGAGGGGATATTCTATTTCATCTCCCACTTTAGCCGTCTTCTTCTCCTTAACGGCCTCTTCGAGCATAATGTGGCGTTCTGGGTTGTATCTGGGAAGTTTTTCTTCCGTGTCCTCACCCTCGCTGGAAGCCGAACCCTCAGCTTCCTGGGCTTCAAGCTCTTCGTCCGTCATAATGCGCACACTGTCTTCATCTACCACTTCTTTAACTCGGAAAAACTTAACTTCGCCTGTCTTGCGGTTTAACTTGGCGCGTACGTTGGCACCTTTGTCTAGGTATTCTCTCCTGTATGCAGTGGCAAGGGAATTCTCAATAGCCTCGACTACCTTATCGCTATCTATACCCTTATCCTCAGAGATCTGATTGACTGCCTGGAGTACTGCTTTTAAATCCATAGTTTTATTTCTTTTAAAAGGTCCGCTTGAAGCGGACCTAATCTACATCTAATTTAGCCCACTTGGAGCCCTAGGTCAAGTACCTGTCTCTCCTGCTTCCTGTGTGGTGGTAGCAGTATCCGTTGTGCCCTCAGTCTCGGTGGTAGCTTCTGCCTCAGTGGCTGGGATAGTAGTGCCGAGCCTTGCCGCAGCCGCCTTGAACCCGTCGAATGAGGTGCTAATTATGACAAATGGGCCCTTCCAGCCATAGTCTAGGCTCATCCCTTCGCCCGAGAAAGTAATCCAACGCGAAGTGCCTCCTCCAGCGATAGCTGCTCCATCCTTGAAGCCCGCCTCTGCCTTAGTCCCAGGATCAACTAAGAAAAGGTTGCCCAAAGAATTTGAGCTTTCAAATGCATCGTTAAAGGATGCTTTAGTCTGCGCTAGGGCAGCGCTGTCTGTGTCCACTGCGAATATATATCCTGGGTGAGCACCTTCAGCATCTGTATAGATGAATCCTGTGAAGTCCTCGTGGAAGTTAACTAAGAATTGAACATCTGGGAGTAAAGCCTCGATTATCTCCTGGCCCTCAATGGGCGCACCGGTTAGTCCTTGGGTTACGTAAAACTCCGTAATGGTTCCTGGCGCAGCCGAGGCCCTGTTGGCAGCTGGTGTCTGCAAAGCAGCTCTTAGTTCGTCTGCGTTCACTGTGTTCACATTAACTTCTAGGTTGCCTCCAGCTACTGCATCTTCAAAATAGCTAGTGTGCACGAAGGTTGGGATGGTAGGCGTTACTCCAAGGTCTTCAGGCGTTTCATCCACTGGTGGCGGCGCTACGATCTCGGTATCGGATAAAAAGATTGGCAACACGAAATAGTTAGCCACAGCAGCAGCAGCGGCTAGGAACACTACGATACCAAGTCCAATCAGCAAGGCTTTCTTTTTGCCTCCTCCGCCTGCAGCCTTACCCGCTGAATCAACCTTACGCTGATTTTTGCCCATGGGCATAGGCTTCACTGTCTGCGGAGCAGTACTGGCTCCTCCGCTGGCTCTAAGCGACTCTTGATCGCTGGCCATAGTTCTAATATCTACCTGTTTTGGAGGAGGCGGAGGAACAGGTGCAGAACCCGTGGGCGGGGTCGGTGAGGGAGGGGTTGGTGGAGCAGGAGGAGCTGGTGGAGCAGGAGGAGCTGGTGGCGCTGGTGGAGGTGGAGGAGGAGCGATTGGTGGAGTTCCGCCTACTGGTGGATTGCTGGGAGCTGCCGGCGGCTCAGGGGAAGCGACATCTCTACCACCCATAAAGTTAGGCGACATGGGGTTTACTTTATCTTGAGACCCTCCGCTAGCGGGCATAGCGCCCTGCTGATTGTTAGTGCCTTCCATATACACCTATATTAACACACATGGTTGGTGTGTTTTGTGGATAATAGTGAGTGCTCTGCGCTTACTCTTTAAGGCGCTTCACAGAAAGGCCGATGCGGCCGTTCTCAGAACTAATTACCTTAGCCTTAACGTGATCTCCCAATTGAGCTACTTCCTTGATGTCTTTCACAAATGCGTCCTTAAACTCCGAGATGTGAACCATGCCATCTTTACCGCCTCCTAGATCTACAATCGCACCGAAGTCGAGTAGTTTTATAATATCTCCCTCAACAACTTCGCCTACTTCGTAATGTTTCATCATAGCGTCGATGCGCCTTATAGCCTCTTCTCCCTTAGCAGCATCGCTTGTGGTTACCATAACGGTTCCGTCATCTTCGATATCTATGGAGTCCACCCCGGTGTCTTCAATGAGACCGTTGATAACCTTCCCTCCAGGGCCAATCAATTCGCCAATGCGATCCACTGGAATGTGGGTGGTTAGAATCCTTGGGGCGTACGGGGAGAGCTCAGCTCTTGGCTTGTCGATTACCGCATTGGTCACATCGAGTACATGAAGACGCGCCTTAGTTGCTTGGGCGATAGTTTCGCGAATCATCTGTGGGGTAATGCCGTCTACCTTTACGTCTAGCTGCACTGCGTTAATGCCGTCCCTGGTTCCAGCAACCTTGAAGTCCATACCCCCATAGTGGTCTTCCGGCCCCTGAATGTCAGTTAAGATCTTGTATTTG
>CAYMRK010000071.1:0-2619 GCA_964392905.1 uncultured Candidatus Saccharibacteria bacterium
CAAATCAACTTAACGGGCAGTTACGTCCGTATTAAGGATGGCCAAGCCTGGCTTGTAGGAGCAAGCATCTCCCCCTACCAACCCAAAAACACTCCGAAAGAATATGATCCGGAGCGCGACCGAAGGCTCCTGCTCACTAAGAAAGAGATCTCTATGCTTACTGGGAAAACTAATGAAGCCGGCTTGACGGTGGTACCCCTGCGAGCCTATATTAAGGGCCGCCTGGTGAAAGTGGAACTGGGTCTCGCACGTTCTAAGAAGAAGTGGGATAAGCGTGAAGTTATCCGTAAACGCGAGACAGACACTGAAATCAGACGTACATTCAGAGATAAATAAGGGGATGATCGGCCTAGACGAATCGTTGGATTGTAAGGGCTGCAAGCGGAGTTTGGAGAACTCCTTAAAAGCTCCTACCGAGATAAGTGCAAACTTTTCTCAACAGAGGGCTCTAGCTTACGCTTAAGAGCTCCATCGCTTCCTGAACGCTCGGATAGGGATTCGCGGTGTAATAACTCGAGCTCACCTAAACTCTTCTGGTTGGGAGGAGCCTTAGGGAAACCCCACCAACCGGGCAGTATGTCATTTCGTCTGACTTTTAGCCTACTGCCTTAAACTAAGTCAGACTAAGCTTGTAGAGGTTTTTATATGACCGGTTCGGACGGCGGTTCGATTCCGCCCATCTCCACACTATTGACTACTAGCTTATAATGTTGCATATTGCACTCGCTGCAACATTGACAACTTAAGGAAGGAGTGAAGCATGCTAGCAGGAATGTTCACCGTATGGCTGCCGGGGAAGAAGTACGTGTCATCGGGCACCTTCAGCGGTAAGCCGGTACAGGTCGGCGATTTCATCCAGGCGGGGGGTCTGTACGGCCCGTACTACGAGGTCCTCTCTACTCAGGGCGCCCGGGTGGTCATCGAGGAATCGCCACGGTGGTCCCGGCCCATGGACAAGAGAATTCTCCGCGCCACATAACCGAGGAGGAGTCGTTATGGGGTATGAGATAGCCGGTGTCCTCTTCGCCTTCGGACTTCTTGTGTTCTTGGCCCTTATGGTCTGGGGGCATAAGTTCGAGGACGAGCACGACGCACGGCCCAACATCATGTTCGCACTGACCATTCTCTCGTGGGGTATCGCGGCTGCGATTATCCTCTGGGAGTGGTTTCTCAACTGAGGAGGAGAAATGGCACGCAAAGCCCGCTACCGGATCACCGAGAGCAACATCGGCGGCTACTGCGCCGAGGTGTGGATCTCGGGCATTTTGCCTGGCGAGGGCTACTGGCGCTACGTCGAAGGCACTGGCCGCCCGACGGTGGAGGAGTCCAAGCAGGCACTCAATGAGGTCCTGAATCCGAAGCCCAAGGTGACCATCGATCTCGGCCGCATGTAGTAGAGGTCTACTCAAAACCTCACCGAGCCCCCTGGGGTTCTCCCGTCTTCGGACGGCGAGAAATCCCAGTGTGGGCTCTTTCTCGTTTTTGTTAAGAATAGTAGTTGTATTGACCCTGTGGTTGGATGTGTGCTATCTAAACCTTGTGTTCTTTAGCTTGTCTTTCCGTCGCGCACCCAACTATTAAGTCTTGATGGTTGAGTACGCGACAGAAAGGTAGGGAAATGTCCGCAGGCGTGCGGAGAGCAGAAGCGATGGTGACGCTCGGCATCACCTTCAACCTCGAGGTCGAGTCACTCGACGATCAGGAGGCGAAGGAGGCGCTGAGGCACTACGCCGAAGACGTGTGTGTGCCGGCTGCAACCAAGGCGTTGCGAGAGATCTCGGGAGTCACTCCCGACTTCGTCACCAGCGTCAAGGTGTACACCGTCGAGGTCCACGAAGCGAGCCCCACGGGTTCTTGAGTCCGGCAGTATCCGGAGACAATGAGCCCCACACGGGGCTCATTGTTTTATTGGGTTACAGTTTCAGATATTTCTCGGCCCATGGCCCAATTACAGGCAAAGGATTCTGTTCTCCTTTAACGGCGTTCCATATACCTAGGACTAAAAGACCTAATATGGCGATGTTCGTTATATACAAAACTCCCAAGAATATTGGGGTTGCAATGTTATACAAAGGCGCGATCAGGAAGAGGGTCAGAAAACGAAAGGCGAAGAACGTTATCAAAAGCCCCAACCCCTGGCGCACATGGAACCTCACAAAAGGATCATCTTTGGCTTTAGTGAGTAGTGGCGCAAAGAAAAGGATATATGCCACTGCTGCTAGGGTCGTATTTTTCTTCTCTGCCATCTGTCTATTATACAAACTAACGGTTGTATTATTCCATTGATTTGGCGCGCCGCATGCTGTACTCTTACGACGTTGGCTAAAACCAAACATTACAGCAAAGAACTAGACCTTAAGGTAGGCGATCAAATCAAGGCACCCAAACTAAGGGTCCTCAGTGAGGACGGTGGAAACTTGGGTGTTTTACCTTTAGAGGAAGCCAAAGACAAGGCGAAGGAAGCAGGACTGGATTTGGTTCTCATTACCGAGAAAGCAAATCCTCCTGTAGCCCGCATCATCAGCTACGACAAGTTCCGGTATCAAAAAGAGAAAGAGCTCAAGAAGCAGCAGCAGCGGGTCCCAGACTCTAAAAGTATACAGATCAGCCCTCGTGAGG
>CAYMRK010000072.1:0-2595 GCA_964392905.1 uncultured Candidatus Saccharibacteria bacterium
CGAGAGAGCCATTGATATGGCTGGTGGCGAGGACTTTACAGTATTAGTTATGGACCTCGGCGAGTACAAAGACCCGGCCGATGCGGCTGCGGACAAGCCCGAGTTTGTGAAACAGGCCCTTAAGGATGCTAGACCGGCTATGGAATACTATCTTGACTACTACCTAAATCCCGACAAAACCTATTCCGCCAAAGAAAAGAAGGTGGCTGTGCGCAATATGCTCTCCAAAATCGCAAGCTTATCGAGCGGGGTGGAGCGCAGTCATTGGTTGAGAGAGTTAAGCTATCGCTCTTTGACGCCGGAGAAAGATTTGGCGACTGAAATGGAAGAGGCGAAGGAGGGGAGCAGCGAGAGCCAGGAGACTACAAGTAGTGCTCTCCGGGAGCGGAAGCTTGCAAGGAGAGATGCTATATCCGAGAGGATTATATACATCTGCGGTATTCGCGAAGACCTACGAGGGAGAGTGGAGGAAGCAGTGGATCTCATGCCAGAGCTATACAAGAGCGTGTTTGCTGCTATGGTTGGGGAAGCTGAGCCCTCTGGAGAAGTTAAAGAGATGTTGGAGTTTCTGAGTCTACACCCAGGAATTGAGTTAGTTGGGGTAGGAGATGTTGAGGCTCAGGAGCTGGATAGGCTGTTGCAGGAGTTAGAGTTAGAATACTTAGACATTATCAGGCAGAAGCTGCGCCGCGAGGTTCTGGCTGCAGAAAGGTCGGGAGATAGTGATATCCTAGAAAACAAGCTAAAGGAGTTTGACGATGTCACTCGTAAGATGCAACATATAAAACATGCCAAAGGCGGCTCGTAAGACAAAAAAGACTAAAGCTGCCTCGAAGAAAAAGCCTACTCCCAAGAAGAAGACTGCTAAGAAGAAGGTTGCGCCCAAGACTAAGCGCAAGGCCATCGGCGTCAAAAGGGGTAAGGCCAAGACTGCGAGGAAGAAAGCTACCAATAAAAGGAGAGTGACTAGTAGAGCCAAGCAGCCTACTGCCAAAGGTGCGTCTAGAAAAGCTACGGCCGAGAGGGAGGAGCAGCTAATTGCTCTAGTAGCACGCGGACAGGAGAAAGGATTCGTAACTGATTTAGAGATTCTGGAGCATTTCCCGGCTATAGAAACGGATCCTTCGTTCTTGGATCAGGTATACGACACCCTAGAGCAGAACAGTTTGAGAGTCATTGAGGTTCAGTCGCTCCTTGGTGAGGGCAGTGGAGAAGTTACAGAGAAGGAGCTTAGGGAGGCAACCAGCATTAAGGGGAATTTGCCGGATAATGTGCAGATGTACCTCAGGGAGATCGGTAAAACCCCTTTGTTGACCTCGCAGGAGGAGAAAGACCTAGCTAAAAGAATTCTTAAGGGCGACGAGGCAGCTCGCCAGAAGCTAATCAAAGCCAACTTGAGGTTGGTTGTCTCAATTGCCAAGCGTTACGTTAACCGCAGCCCACTTTCTATCTCCGATTTAATACAGGAGGGTAATATCGGTCTCTTTAAGGCGGTTGAAAAGTTCGACTACACTAAGGGCTTCAAGTTTTCTACTTACGCCACCTGGTGGATTCGTCAGGCTATCACCAGGGCACTAGCAGACCAGTCCCGCACCATCAGGATCCCGGTCCACATGGTAGAGACCATCTCTAAGTTCACTCAGGCCAAAAGAAAGCTGGCTCAACAGCTGGGAAGGGAGCCTATGGTCGAGGAGATTGCTCTGGAGATGGACTTGCCGGTTGATAAGGTGCGTAATATCCAGAAGATATCGCAGGAAGTGGTCTCATTGGAGTCGCCTATTGGAGACGAAGATGATAAGTCTACCTTGGCGGACTTTATTCAAGACGAAAAGAGCCTTACTCCCTCCCAGCTTCCCTCTCAGGAGCTCTTGAAGGACCAGATCAGAGATATTATTGAAGATTTGACTGAGCGTGAGCGCAAGATTCTAGAGATGCGCTTTGGCCTAGAGGATGGGGTTACTCATACCCTTGAAGAGGTAGGGAAGGTCTTCAACGTGACCCGTGAGCGTATCCGTCAGATTGAGGCCAAGGCGCTAGAGAAGATAAGACTACACGAAGAGGCAAAACGTTTGACCGACTATTAATGAAGTCAGATCAGATTAGAGAAAAGTTTATCGACTATTTCGAAGGAAGGGGGCACAGATTGGTGCCGTCGTCGTCTCTGCTGCCTACCGACCCATCAGTGTTGCTGACAACTGCCGGAGTTCAACAGTTCAAACCCTACTACACCAACCAGGCAGATCCTGTTGCGGATTTCGGCTCACGGGATGTGGTCTCAATTCAGAAATCTTTTAGAACTACCGACATAGATGAAGTGGGGGACAAGACTCACCTAACCTTCTTTGAGATGATGGGGAATTTCTCCTTTGGGGGGTATTTCAAAGAGAAAGCTATCGAGTACGCCCACGAGTTTGTGGCTAAAGAGTTGGGGCTCACCATTGACTACGTCACTGTATTTAAGGGAGACCAGGAGATCCCTGAAGACGAGGAATCAGCCCGCATCTGGAAGGCAATCGATCCCAAGCTAGAGATTAGAAAGCTTGGAAAAGAGGACAACTTCTGGGGACCAACAGGCAATGAGGGACCTTGTGGGCC